>QMOK01000001.1 GCA_003648195.1 Chloroflexota bacterium
CGTGTTATTCTGAGGGCGTTTTTCCCGAAGAATCTCCTATGTTTACGAGAGGGAGACTCTTCGTTCACTAATCTTAGCTCCGCTAAGACACGTTCTCTCAGAGTGACACATCAACGCTTTTTTGTTAGGGGGGAGTGAACGGTTACACTAAATTATACATGATAGCCAACCGAATGTGGTATTATTTTCCTGTGAATATTCAAAACCCACTTCAATTCCTATCCTTATTTTCTATCATAACCACAGTGGGGGTAATTTTAGGCCTCACCCTCACCGCCTGGCGTGCCGCAGACCGTAAAATATTCTACATAGATGTCGGAATAGGCGTCAGCATTGGAGCCTTGCTAGGCGCCCGCGCGGGCTTCATACTCCGCAACTGGGGGTATTTTCAAAGCCACGTCCCAGAAATCCCGCAAATTTGGCTGGGAGGATTAGCCTGGTCTGGCGCGGTGATAGGCGCGTTCCTCACCTTGTGGGCAGTCAGCCTGACAACCAAACACCACCTCGGGAAATTAGCAGACACCATGTTGCCGCTTCTGGGCACTCTCGCCGCTAGCCTCTGGCTTGCCAACTGGGTAAACGGAAACACCTACGGCCCGCTAACAAATAGCTGGTGGGGGCTTCCTATTACCAATCAATTTGGGGAAATCGCGCGGCGTTGGCCTCTCTCGGCGTTTGGCGCAATCCTCAGCGGAGTGCTCGTCTTCGGAGCGGAATGGGCGCGGGGGCGGTGGTGGACAAACATCCCCGGGCGAGGTGCAATTCTGGGAACGTTTGGCCTCTCACTCACCACCCTCATCATCTCACTCTTCCGCGTTAACCCCGCTCCCCGCCTGTGGGGGCTGCGCTGGGAAAGCTGGTTCGCGATACTCTTCACCATCGCCGCTGCCGTGGTCTTTTTTGTCATTGGAAAAGATGTAGAGGGTGCAGAAGAGACAGAAGGAACAAAGGAGACTAACGCTTAAAGCAGCGCAAGAAACCCACTTGCGCCAGATAACTAACTATACCCGACCTACTTCTTTGGCGATTTTACAGAAAGAAGTTTACACTATTCGGGGATGGTAAAATAATCAAAAGCGTCATAGATGGCGTAACTGTTAAATTCAGTAAATCACAGATTCGAGAATTTTAATGTCATTGCGAATGCAGCATAGCGGAATGTGGCAATCTCCCCCTCTGAAAGGGAGACTGCTTCGCAAAAAAACGCTCGCAGTGACACCAAATTGTGATTTGCTGAAATTCCTAAAAACCCACCATACCCAAACAGGAGATTCTAATGAGCGACGTAATGCAACCTATTCCCTTCCAAAATCTTCTCAACTGGATTTTAGAAGAATATAAAAGCGAAGGCGCAATTTTTGGTATTCAAAAAGATAAATTCTACTATAAAAAAGATGATGTCCATTTTCGTCTTTTTGGTGAGAAATGTGAAACACCTATAGGCCCAGCAGCTGGTCCCCACACGCAAGTAGCCCAAAATTTGGTTACAGCCTACCTTACTGGCGGCAGGTTCTTCGAGTTGAAAACCGTCCAAATCATGGATACGCTAGAAATCGAAAAACCTTGCATTGACGCCGAGAAAGAAACCTATAATACAGAATGGTCAACAGAGCTAACCGTACCCCAAGCGTATGACGAATACGTAAAGGCTTGGTTTTTGCTCCACGTGCTGAACAAAATGCTTGGCATCTCAACATCTGAAGAACGGGCTTTTGTGTTCAATATGAGCGTGGGCTACGACCTGGAAGGATTAAAAACACCCAAAATGGACAACTTCATTGAGGGGCTAAAAGACGCCTCTGACGCCGAGATTTTCCAAACCTGCCAAGCCGAGCTAAAGATTGCCATCCAAGAGGGGAAAATTCCCCGCATTACTGACGCTAACTTCGCAGATGAAATCTCCCCGCGCATCTCTAATTCGGTCACCCTCTCCACCATGCACGGAACCCCGCCAGAGGATCAGGAGGCAATTTGCAAATATCTAATTGGCGCCAAAAACCTCAATACATTTGTAAAACTCAATCCTACCTTGCATGGTTATGCCTACGTGAAAGCAGCCTTAGAAAATTTAGGCTATGACGAAATAACCCTCAAAGAAGAAACCTTTACCCACGATATGCAATATGCTGCCGCGGTAAAAATGGTGCGAAATTTACTGGCCTACGCCAAGGAATGTGGCGTAGAATTCGGCGTAAAACTCTCTAATACCCTGGCCGTTGTCAACGACAAAGGAACCCTCCCCACCAACGAAATGTATATGAGCGGGCGTGCGCTGTATCCACTCACTATTAACCTAGCCCTAAAACTCGCCCAAGAATTTGATGGAAATTTAGCTATTTCTTATTCGGGCGGCGCAGATCGGTTCAATATTGCCGACATTCTAGCGGCTGGTCTTAAACCAATCACCATGGCGACCTATCTCCTGAAACCCGGCGGCTACGCGCGCATGACGCAATTGGCCGAATTGCTGAAAGATGAGCAAGCTGCTATTGCCCGCACGACCATTGACCTAGAAAAACTAGCGCAAGTTGCCAAGGACGCCCTCGAAAATCCGCGTTACTCACGGGAGGCCAAGCCAGACGCCTCCATGAAGATTGGCGGAACGCTAGAAATGCTAGATTGTTTCGTGGCTCCGTGTACGGTGGGCTGCCCCATCGGGCAAGACGTTCCCGAATACATTCGTCTCATTGGCGAAGAAAGATACGCAGAGGCTTATGAATTAATAATTTCTAAGAACGCCTTCCCGTTCATCACCGGATTCATTTGCGACCATCAATGCCAAATTAAGTGTGTGCGCAACGACTACGAAAACTCCCTGCTCATCCGCGATTTGAAACGCATCGCCGCCGAAAAGGGATTTGCCACTGTCATCGAAAACATCCCCCCCTTTGAAAAAACGCATGACGCGAAAATAGCCATCATTGGAGCCGGCCCCGCTGGGCTATCGGCGGCTTATTTCTTGGCCCGCGAAGGCTTTGAAGTCACAGTTTTCGACAAAACTGACCGCGCGGGCGGCATGGTGGCGCACGGGATTCCCGGCTTCCGCTTCCCAGAATGGGCACTCGAAAACGACCTCACCTTAATAAAACGCGCGGGAGTGAAACTTGAACTAAACTGTGACCCCCAAATTGATGTCGAAAAGCTCAAAGCAGAAGGTTTCAAATACATCCATCTTGCTATTGGAGCGTGGAAATCGCGCGCATTGCGAATAGAGGGAAGCCAAGAAAACGTGCACGGAGCCATCAATTTCTTACAAACTTTCAAGCGCAATCCCCAAAGCCTGCAACTTGGAAAAACAGTGGCCATTATTGGAGGCGGCAACAGCGCCATGGATAGCGCGCGAGCGGCCACGCGGGTAAGCGGAGTAGAAAAAGTCCTCATCCTTTACCGCCGCACCAAAAAACAAATGCCAGCCGACCATGAAGAGCTGCAAAACGCTGCCAAAGACGGCGTAATCTTTCACGAACTGGTGTCGCCTTTATCTCTAGAAAACGGGGTTCTAAAATGCCAGGTTATGGAATTGGGCGAGAAAGACGCCAGCGGGCGAAGACGTCCCACGCCAATCGCGGGCAAGTTCGCAAAATTCAAAGTTGACACCATCCTAACCGCCATTGGTGAATTGGTAGATTACGATATTCTAAAAGCAAACGGCATCCAGGTTGATGAAAAAGGGAATATCGCCGTGAACCAATTCCTCGAAACGAGCGTGGAAAACGTCTTTATCGGAGGGGACGCCTACCACGGGCCGGCAACCGTTGTCAAAGCTATTGCCGATGGACGAAAAGTGGCCGATGGCATTCTAGCGAAGGAGAGCGTAACCCAGCGGACATTCACCCCCCCCGCGATTCTCTTTGACGATGCCGCCAGGGCTGAGGCAGTCGCCGCCAAAAAAGCGATTCTTACCCCCCAGCCTTCCCCCGCCGTTTTTGATGTGGAATATCCCGCCGAAACGCGCCGCTGCTTAGAGTGTAACTTCATCTGCAACAAATGCGTAGAGGTGTGCCCCAACCGCGCTAACGTGGCGGTAACAGTTTCTTCTAGCGAACTGCAAAACCACAACCAAATTCTCCACCTAGACGCTCTCTGCAACGAATGCGGGAACTGTGAGACTTTCTGCCCCCATAACGGCGCTCCCTACCGAGACAAATTCACCCTCTTCTGGGACGAAGAAAGCTTCCAAGAGAACGCGAACGCTGGCTTCCTGTTCATCACCGACACCACACTCAAAATGCGCTACCACGAGAAAATATACCCCCTCACGCTCGAGGAAGGGCAAATCGTCTCGGCGGATTCCGCGCTAAGGGACAACAAAGAAGCCCAAGGCCTATTCGCCATCATCTTGGCTGTTAAAAACAGGTATCCATATTTGCTTAAGGGGTAAAAAAATCACATAGAGATTTACGGGTGCTCAAAGTACCTGTAAATCTCTGCACCACCAAAAATCTTGGGGCAGGGATCAGGGTTGGGATAGGACTTGCTCCTATCCTATTGCCCATAGAATATTATTTCACTGTAAAATAAGAGAAATGATAAGCTATTTTACCGTTGCTCAACCCCACAGTATCATTCCCGTTTTTAACGCTTCCCTTTGTCGACTCTGCGGTCCAAGTTATATGACGGGAATTCCCAACCCCAGAATACCCCGTTAATTTGAATGTCGCGTTGGGCAAAACTTTATTAAAAAGAGTATCGTACCAACCTTGAATGGCCGCAACACCTTGAACGGTACGCCCGGGGGTAATGTGAACGGCGCTAGGAGCATAATGAGCTACGACTTTTTCGGAAGCACCAGTGTTGAGGGCTTGGATATACGCTTCCGCGATATCTAGCGGCGGTGGCGGCCCAGCTTTCCAGGGAAAATCACGCACGGTGCGCCATACTTTCGCGGGGAGTTTCAAGCGGCAATTCTCCCATTCCCAAAAGTTAGCCGCTGATAGATTGAGGGATTTGGCCGTTTGTAAAAACGCTAGCACTTCTGAGGCGGTAGGCGTCCAGCCCCATTCAGTAAAAGCCGCCCCTGTGGGAATAATAGGCGGGCAATATTTCATCCCCTTAAATTCGCGGATACTGCGCCGCAACTGCTCTCCTGGATTATTAGCTTTCATCCAATAAACTTGCGGCATATTGTAGTCACATTTAGATAAAAATTCATCCCAGGGTAAATTGGGATGATAAGAGGGGTATCGGTAGGAGCTTAAAGCTATTGGCGTGCCATGAACACTGCTAATTAATCGGTTCATAAACGTCTTAGCGGCCTGCTCTTTGCCGCCCTGAGCATAACTGCCTTCGGCGTCAATAACATATCCTTCTAAATCCAAATCATGGATTCTCTGAATAGCCTTTTGAGCTTCCGCTTTAGGCTCATTCCCATACACAAAATGCCACCCCCACACCTCAATACCCCGCTTGCGAAGCTCCCTGGCCAAGGGAGGAACAAGGTCAACATGATGATCCCAATCATAATTATAGGTATTAGTTCCATCAGCAATTTTAATGAGTACATGGCTAAAATTAGCGGCAGCAGCTTGCTCTGCAATTTTTACTACATTGCCTCCTTCGCATTTAGCTATCTTCCAAATGAAAAATCCTTTGCCTTTCAACATGGTATAAAAACCTCCTGATAGTTGAGAGTATTATCCTCGGTTGCCAATTATATAAACACCTATTAAGCTAAAATTTCAAGCGGTGAACACATTCAATTATGATTATGTACTATTTATAACACAGAATGAGCTTTTTAGGGTTCTTCAGGAAGTAGTGGGAAAGTGATGTCATCTGGCCTGCAAACAAAATTTCCGCTTTTCCGTGTTTATCCGCATTCCATAACGTGGCGTTCTCACCAACCATCTAGGAGATTGCCATACCCCAAAAAGCGGAGGTTCGCAATGACATTTCTCTCCGCTATTTGGCGGACAAATCTTTCTCGCCCGCGAACGTAGTTACCAATCTCCTCCCTCGCTGCTCCTTGCTAGTGGAAGCCGACCATGATACACTGAAAGCATGCTGAACATCTTAGTAATTACCCCTACCGCGTCATTCGGAGCATTCATACAACAAGTGTTAGAAGAGGATGAACGCTATCGTCCCATAATAGTTTCTAACAGCAAGCAAGCGCTAGAACACATCTCAAAAGGCGAACACGCTCTAGCTATCATTGACGCCAATACAAAAAAACAACTCCGAGATACGGTTAAAGAACTGCGAACAAAAAACCCCTCTATAAAAATTATACTCATCCCGCCAGAAGACACCGATGAGAGCGATTTTTCTGACCTTACCCCCGATGGTTACCTGGGGAAACCGTTCTACGTCCCCGCGTTCATGGAAACCATAAAAACCATCTCAGCCAAAGACGTCACCCACCCGGCATTACCCGAAGAAACCCCTCCCCCTTGGCTTCAAAATGTCGACCGTGCGGCCCAACACCTCACCATGCTATCGCTAGAAACAGCCGCCCAAGCAGCGCTAATCACCAAAAATAGTAAAATATGGGCCTACGCCGGACAACTATCTCAACTTGCGGTCAACGAACTTGTTCAAGAAATTACTCGTTATTGGGATGATAACAACAAAAGTGACCTAGCGCGTTTCATTCATCTGGAGGCAACCAGCGCCGAATATATTATTTACGCCACCGCTCTTAGCGATCATTTTATTTTAGCGTTAGCTTTTGAGGCGGAAATACCATTCAGCGAAGTCAGAGCCCAAGCGGGGAAACTGGCCCGAGGGCTGGCAGACATCCCAATGGAGGAAGTAGTTCGGCGTGATTCTGTACTCCCAACCGAGCTGCCATCCTGGGGCGGTGGCACAGCCTCGCCATTCGCCAATCTCTTTGCCGACCTAGACCTCCCGCCCAAAAACGGCACGCAAGAAACAAAACCCGCGCCCCAATTAATTGCCGAAGAGGACAAGAACGCCGTCCTTTCGCCGGGGAAGAGCATCCGCGTTCAAGAGCAAGACCCACCCCCAAACGAGGAAAAAGAGGCCCAAGAGCAGCCTTCGCCTCCACCTCTCCTGGAACCTCCCCAAGAAATATCCAAACTTAGACCAATCTCCCAAGGGTTACATAACTTAACTTACCTTTATATTCTTATTCCCCGCCTCCCGCAACATCAGCTAACAGGAGATATAGTCAGCTATCTCGAAAAATGGATGAAACGGCTTTGCATATCTTTTGGATGGCGGCTAGATTATTTGCTAATTAACCCAGGCTATATGCAATGGGAAGTAGCCGTCAGTCCGAAAACGCCCCCTTATCATCTGGTGAAACAATTACGGCAACATACCTCGCGGCTAATATTTGAACATTTTCCAAACCTGGCCGCAGAAAATCCATCGGGAGAGTTTTGGGCGCAAAGTCATGTGATATTCAGCGGAAAAACTGTTTTACCGGAATTTTTTATTGACGATTTCATTCAAAAAACACGCCAAGAACAAGGGAAGATGCCTCAATAGGAAAAATTCTTTATGCCCTCAACTTTATATCTCATTGACGGACACGCCTTAGCATATAGAACTTATTACGCTCTTACCAGCGGTGGCACGGCTTCAGCGCGGTGGACAACCAGCCAAGGCGAGCCTACGGCGGGCGTTTACGGGTTTGCCAGCGTTTTGCTGCGCCTTTTAGAACAAGAACGCCCCGATTTTTTGGCGGTGGTGTTTGATACGGGGAAGACTTTTCGGGATGAGTTATATCCAGAATACAAAGCCACCCGCGAGAAAATGCCCGAAGACCTGCGCCCTCAAATTGGGCGTATGCGGGAGCTTGTGGATACTTTCAACATCCCTCGCGCGGAAATGGAGGGTTATGAGGCCGATGATGTGCTGGGAAGTTTGGCGCGGTGGGCCACAGGGCAAGGGCTAACGGTAAAGATCATCACCGGCGATAGGGATTTGCTGCAATTGGTTAATGAGCGCACCATCATCAATTTGGCTGGGCGATCCCTTGCAGACGCTAAGGATTATTTCCGCGAGGATGTAAAGAAGAAGATGGGCGTCTGGCCCGAACAGGTGATTGACCTCAAGGCGTTAATGGGCGACCGCTCTGATAATATTCCCGGCGTTTACGGTGTAGGTGAAAAAACGGCCATCTCTTTGTTAACGAAGTACGGGACTTTGGATGAGGTTTATAAACACCTAGAAGATGTACAATCACGTTTTCAGAACAAGCTAAAAGAGGGGCGCGAAAAAGCTTATCTAAGCCAAAAATTGGCTACCATAGTCACCGATTTATCAGTTTCAATTGATTTGGAGCGTGCCCGTCCCGACAGATTTGACCCGCAAAAAGTGCGCGACTTGTTTCGCGAGCTTGAATTTCATAATTTACTGAAACGTTTAGAGACGGTAGAGAGAATTTACGGCAAATACACGCCTCAGAGCGGGGAACAACTTTCGTTTTTCGCGGCTGATGTGGGTACGCGGGTGGAAGAATCTCAAAACGCTAGTGCCATTAAAGTAGAAATTGTTGATACAGAATCCGCCCTAGATGTTCTGGTAAAGCGCCTTAACAACGCGGATGTGATTGCTTTTGACACAGAGACAACTTCCACCGACCAAATGAAAGCCAATCTGGTGGGAATTTCCCTAGCGGTGAACGAAGATATTGGTTACTACATCCCTGTGGGGCATAAACCCGAATTTGGAGAACAACTTCCTTTGGAACAGGTGCTAGAGGCTTTGCGCTCCGCGCTCACCTCGCCAAACATTCCTAAGGTGGGGCACAACATTAAATACGATTACGTGGTTTTAGCTCGGCACGGGCTTGAGGTTTCTCCTCTTAGTTTTGATACTATGTTGGCGGAGTGGGTGGTGAATCCCGATTCGCGGAACTTGGGGTTGAAAAAGCTCGCGTGGGTGCGGCTGAACCATCAGATGACCAAAATTGAAGAATTAATAGGCAAAGGGAAAAGTCAAATCACCATGGCAAAGGTGCCTATCCAAAAAGCAGCCGCTTACGCGGCGGATGATGCCGTGGTCACTTTTCGGCTTAAGCCAATTTTAGAAGAAGAATTAAAAAAGGTTGATGCCCGCCAACTTTTCGATGAGCTCGAAATGCCCGTGGTACCTATTTTGGCGCAGATGGAAATAAATGGAATCAGACTGAACCAAGATTTTTTGGTAGAAATGTCTTCCCGCCTTAAAATAAGCATGGCTAAAACCAAAGCGCAAATTCTAGAAGCTGTTGGCAAAGAGTTTAACTTAAATTCTCCCCAACAACTTTCTGAAGCGTTGTTCACCACCTTAGGCCTTAACCCGCCAGACCGGACTAAGAAGACTAAAAGTGGATATTACTCCACTGCCGCTGAAGTATTAGAAGCGATGGAGGAGGAGCACCACGTTCCCAGGCTAGTTCTGGAATATCGCGAATTGTCGAAGCTAAAATCTACCTACGTTGACGCTTTGGTAGAGCAAGTTCACCCCCAAACGAAACGCATCCATACTTCTTATAATCAGGCGGGGGCAGTCACCGGGCGGATTGCTTCCTCCAATCCAAATTTACAGAATATCCCCATCCGCACAGAAATGGGGCGTCAGGTAAGAAAGGCGTTTACCGCCTCTCGGGGATGGCGGCTAATTGCCGTGGACTATTCTCAAATTGAGCTGCGGGTAGTGGCGCACATGGCACAGGATAAGGCCATGCTCCGCGCTTTCAACGCTGGGCAAGATATTCACGCCACCACCGCGGCAAGCATATATGGCATTGCGTTGGAAGATGTAACAAAAAAACAACGCCGGCATGCTAAGGCAATTAATTTTGGTTTGATTTACGGAATGAGTCCTTACGGATTAACCCGAACAACCGACCTAACTTTGGCCGAAGCGGAGGGTTTTGTAGAAGCCTACTTTGAGCGTTTTCCTGGTATTGAGCGATATCTTAACCGTATACGTAAGCAAGCCAAAGAACAGGGATACGTGGAAACCATGTTGGGGCGGAGACGCTACTTCCCGCGCCTAAAGGCTGCTGCTAATTACAATATTCGTCAGCGCGAAGAACGAGAAGCTATCAATGCTCCCATTCAAGGGACAGCCGCGGATATAATGAAAATAGCCATGATCCACGTAGCGCGAGAGCTATCTAAAGCAAATTTATCCGCCCGAATTTTGCTTCAAGTTCACGATGAATTAGTGATAGAATCTCCCCTAGAAGAAGTAAGTGAAACCGTACGCCTTGTGCAATCTACCATGGAAGCGGCTTACCGTCTCGACATCCCCCTTAAAACAGATGCTCGTTGCGGAGTCAATTGGGGATCACTGGAAGCTTGCTAGCTACAGAACACTTTGGCAACAGCAAGAAAATAGAACACGGATGGGCCTACGGCCTCGCGGACGTAGCGGATAAACGCAGATTAAAAACTTAAAAATGATTAAATCCGCGCAAACCTGCGTTAGCGCAGCGGCATCCGCGTTGCCAAAGGCGTGCCTCTGGCGATTCGCGTTCTATCACCAAGGCTAATTTTTAAACTGTCAGGCAGCTAGGAAGCTTGTAGTGATTAATACCAGAGTGAATGTTAAGGCATAATGCTCATACCGACATGTACTAGGCTATTTTTTAACGGCATTGACAAAGCAAAGAGAGTTGGTATTTATGACTGGAGAAAAAGATCGTTTTCAAAAAGCACTCGATAAAGGCCATTCCGCCGCCTGGGATCAAGACTGGGGGCGTGCCGCAACTTATTATCGGCAGGCATTAGACGAACAACCCAATGACGTGAAGGCATTGACGAGTTTGGGGCTCGCATTATTTGAAATGCGTGAATATGAAGAAGCTTTAGAATATTATTCTAAAGCGGCAAAGCTATTCCCAGAAGACCCTGTTTCATTTGAGAAACTATCTACTTTATATGAGCTTCTCGGGAATAATGATTTGGCGTCTAATACAGCTTCGCAAGCGGCTGAATTGTATCTAAAGCGAAAAGATGTTCAAAAGGCTATTGAAAGCTGGGGGCGAGCTGTCGTTGCTAATCCAGAGAACTTGCGACCCCATACGCGGTTGGCCGTTGTCTATGATCGCTTGGGACAAAAATCAAAAGCAGCTATTGAGTACCTGAATATCGTTAGCCTGTTACAAGAGAAGGGGCAAACAGAGCACGCAGAACAAGCTATTAGGCGTGCCGCGAAACTCGATCCAAGGTCTGGGAAAGTCAAACGAGCTTTGCAAATGTGGCAACAAGGGATTATGTTACCCAAACCAGCGCAACCCCATGGGGGAACAACCCCTTTGGAAACGGAGCAAAAACTTTTAGAAGCACGCTCAGAAGAGCAAGAGAAAGAACCAGAGGCCTCACCAGTTGAACAGGCGCGTCAACTAGCGCTTTCCATTTTAGCCAGCGTTGTCTTTGAAGACACAGATGAAAACGGCTCACAACGAGAAGACAGAAGTTTAGCGACAATTATGGATGGCGGCGGCAGTGTATTTTCTGCCCAAGGCGATCGTACCCGTTTACTTTTACATGTTAGTCAAGTTATTCAACTTCAAAAGCAGAGAAATTTTAAGCAAGCTGCTGAAGAACTCAAAGGAGCTATTAAAGCTGGCTTAGAACATCCCGCCGCCTATTATAATTTGGGATATTTATATCTTGAGACAAACAACCTGAAAGGAGCTATAAACAACCTAAACAAAGCTATTACCAATGCTCATTTTGCCTTGGGAGCACGGTTGCTTCTTGGGCAGGCTTTCCGCGAACAAGAAAAATGGGGGAAGGCTAGCAAAGAATATCTTGAGGCATTAAAGCTAGTAGACCTTAGCATGGCGCCACAAGATCAAATAGAATTACTGCATCAAATCTACGACCCACTCATTGATGCCCAAGAAAAAGAAGAAAACAAAGAGAAACAAATCCAAATTTGCGATAATATTGAAGGTATTCTATTGCGCCCCAATTGGAAGGAACAATTAGAAGATATAACAGAGCAATTTGGCAAAGATAGCGAGAATCGCACCCCTCTCGTAGATGTTCTGGTAGAAACCTCCAGCAATAAGGTAGTAGATATTTTAACTAATATCCAACGCTTAGCTCGCAGAGGTCTTTTTGGAGCAGCCATGGAAGAAGCTTTTTACGCTTTGGAGTTTGCTCCCACTTATCTGCCATTGCATATTTCGATTGGAGATTTACTATTGAAGAAAGAACAAACAAAGTTGGCTATTGCTAAATTTTCAATGGTCGCGGAAGCCTATCGCATTCAGGGAAAAACCGAACGCGCGATTGCCACTCTCAACCGAGTGGTTGAGTTAAAACCAATGGATATTGATATTCGCCAAAGTTTGATCAAGTTACTGATAGACTATGGTCGTGTTGATGACGCTATTGAAGAGTATCTCAACTTGGCCGAAGTGCATTATAGTTTAGCAGAGCTTAGCAATGCCCGTGATGTTTACGCGCAGGCATTAGATATAGTCCAAACACACCAAAAAGAAGCGGATTGGCAAGTACGGATTCTGCACCGTCTAGCGGATATAGATACCCAGCGACTTGATTGGGCTTCATCTAGCGATATCTTTGAAACAATTTGCCGCCTGCAACCCAAAGATAAAAAGGCCAACATGAGCCTAGTTGATTTGCATTATCGCATGGGAGAAGATGCGAAAGCTGAAAGCTCATTAAACCGCTACTTGAAACAAATGAAAACCGAAGAAGAATGCACTCAAATCACCAAATTCATATCCAGGCTACGTGAGGAAATGCCTCAGAAAACAGCTCTACGATGGCTATTGGCTCAATCTTACGAAAAATTAGGCAAAATAGAAGAGGCCATAACTGAGCTTGATGCCTTGGGAGAATTATTGCTGAACGAAGGCAATAATATTCAAGCAACTAGCGTGATATCCAAGATTATTAAGCTAAACCCTCCCAATGTAGAAGAGTATCAACAGTTATTGAATCAATTGCAGAGTTAAGTTGCAGAGGATAAACAAAAAGAAAAAAGGCCACGGCATAAACCGTGGCCTTTTTCATGTATAGGATATAGTCCCTTTATTTTTCTTTTTCCGCCGGCATTGTAATATACCAAGGGATGGTCAGCCGGGTGACCCAGTCACCTTTTTTAGGCTCCACCACCTTACCACCACGCGCTGCACTCCGCGTCTGAAGAGGAGCTTCGTCTAAGCGAGCCGATTTTGGCGCGTATTCATTCAGATGAATCGTCACTCGAAGCGTACCTTTACCAACGGTCATACCAACCAGTTCGGTGTTTTGGGGCAATCTCCAGGCAATAACCCCCTTGCCATAACGCCCTTGAACGGGGAAATCTTTCGGGGCAACACGCTTTGCTCGTCCAGTTGAAGTAAGCAAGAAAACCTCGTCATCTGAAGGTAATATTTCAAAACCAATCACCCCATCCCCTTTTGCTAATTTCATACCATTCACGCCCGCGGCCACCAATCCCATGGGGCGAACATCGGTTTCAGAGAAGCGAATGGACATCCCTTGCTTTGTCGCCAAGAAAATGTCGCTCTCTCCATTGCTTAGCCGAACGTCTACTAAACAATCCCCATCATTGACCTTAACTAACGTAAATGGCTCAGCTGTGGGGCCAGGCAAGTCATTGATATAGCTCTTCTTGACCATACTTTCTTCGGTAACAGTAACAACGTACCAGTCTTCTTCTTGTTTTCTCTTGTACGGTAAGGCAAAAACAGCTCCAATTTTATCTTTCGCTTGAAGAGGAGTAAGTTTTGAGAATAAGGTTCCTTGGGAAGGTTTTTCGGCTTCTGGTAAGGTGTGGACGGGGATACCTGCCGCTTGCCCTTGCGTGGTGACCACATAAAGCGTGTCTCGCGTGTTGACACGGGCCAGCCAGTTGGGAACGTCCCAACCGCTGGGACGGGGAGTGCCATCATCTAGCGTGCGCGAGATAAGTCCCTCGCGGTTTACCATTACCCAAACGTCATCTGAAGGGGTTAGTTGCGTGAAAAGCATGGGAGCTTCTTTCTCGCCCCCTTCCACTTGGGCTATGTGAGTTCGCCGAGGATCAGCATATTCTTCTTTCAGCTTTTGGAGTGATTCTGCTATTACGGCTCTCATTTTCTGGGGAGAATTCAGAAGCGATTTTAGGCTTTTAATTTTGGCGCGTATCTCTTGATATTCTTTTTCCATTTTTTTACGTTCCATGGATGCCAGACGGCGAAGAGGCATATCCAGAATAGCTTGCGCCTGTATCTCGGATAAATGATAGTCGCGCCTTAGGTTGCTTTTAGCTGTTTGAGCTGAACGGGAACGGCGGATAGTGTCAATAACTTCGTCTAAATTATCTAAAGCTATTTGCAGGCCTTTTAGTATATGAGCGCGAGCTTCGGCTTTATCTAATTGATATTTGCTGCGTCTCTCAACAATTGCCAAGCGGTGCAAAATGTAAATATTAAGAGCTTGTTTCAAGCTTAGAAGACGTGGCTCTCCGTCTACTAAAGCCAACATAATGATACTAAAAGTAAGCTCCATGGTGGATTGTTTATATAATGCCTCTAGTACATCTTCTGGTTGTGCCAATTTGGTCAGCTCAATAACTATTCGCATTCCATGGCGGTCTGACTCATCCCGCAAATCTGCTATACCTTCCAAAGTTCCTTCACGAGCTAGCTTTGCAACTCGTTCAAGAACAGTGCTCTTCTTGGTCAAGTAGGGGAGTTCAGTAACTACAATCCGGTTCCGTCCACGGCTCATTTCCTCAACAATAGCTCGTGCTCGAACCCGTATCCGGCCTCTTCCACTGCCATAAGCGCTTTTAAGACCACTTCGTCTGGTGTCCTGCAGAACCACTCCCCCTGTAGGAAAGTCAGGCCCTTGGATAAATTCTGTTAATTCTTCCACCGTAATGGCATCCAAATTTTCCCAATTTTCCAACATAAAATTTAGGGCATCAACAACTTCACCCAAATTGTGAGGGGGAATACTTGTTGACATCCCAACCGCGATTCCTGTTACTCCGTTAACAAGTAAATTTGGGAAAGAAGCTGGGAGAACTGTAGGTTCTTCGAGAGTGCCGTCAAAATTCTCGCGAAAATTTACTGTATCTTTGTCTAAATCTTCTAGCATGTGCATAGATGGGGACGCCATACGCGCTTCTGTGTAACGCATAGCTGCCGGCGAGTCGCCATCTATACTTCCGAAGTTGCCTTGACCATCTACCAAAGGGTAACGCATGGAAAAATCTTGTGCCATGCGTGCCATAGATTCATATACAGCCATGTCGCCGTGCGGATGATACTTTCCCAAAACCTCGCCAACTATACGCGCAGATTTTTTGTACGTGCTGTTAATATCAATGCCCATATTGTGCATGGCGTATAAAATTCGCCGATGAACGGGCTTTAAACCATCTCGCGCATCTGGTAATGCTCGAGAGACAATCACGCTCATTGCGTAATCTAAATAAGAATTTTGTATTTCTTCGTCAATATTTATTTGGCGAACTAAACCAATTTCCATAAAATCCTCCAACTGGAATAGGCATGCAACACGTATCCCCTATTTGTGTTCTAAGTTTTTGTATGAATAAAAGGTTAATTGTTGAGGGCTGGGTTAGACCTACCTGGACACGTTTCAAGCCAAGAACCATCCCATTGTCGATGGGCATTATAACATGAATTAAAATGCGAAATAGAACAAATTTGCTAAACGACTTCTCAATGGATGCTTAAAAGAAAACCCCCCAGTTTTACGAGCATCTGGGGGGCGGAAAGAGCATGTCAAAGAATTATTCGGTCTTGGTTTCTTCGTCTGTATCTTCTTCTGTTTGTTCTTCAGTTTCCGGGACAGATTCTGTCTCAATCTCGGTTTCTGCCGCGAACTCAGGTTCGGTATCTGCTTCTGGTTCGGTTTCTGCCGTGAACTCAGGCTCGGTATCTGCTTCTGGTTCGGTTTCTGCCGTGAACTCAGGCTCGGTATCCGCTTCTGGTTCGGTTTCTGCCGTGAACTCAGGCTCGGTATCTGCTTCTGGTTCGGTTTCAGGCTCAGCTTCATCATCTTCTGCGTCTGTAAAAACTCCCTGTTTGAAACCAGTCCCAGCGGGGATCAATTTACCGATAATCACGTTTTCTTTCAACCCATACAATGGATCTTCCGCGCCTTCTATGGCGGCTCGTGAAAGGACTTTAATTGTGTGTTGGAATGAGGCCGCGGAAAGGAATGAATCGGTTTCCAGCGCAGCTTTCGTGACTCCCAATAAGACTTCCTCAAACAAAGCAGGGCGTTTTCCTTCAGCTAATAATTTTTCATTTTCTCGCATCAGCTTAACACGGTTCACCAAATCGCCTGGGAGGTGTTCTGTATCTCCAGTATCTGTTACCGTAGCCCAAGACATCGTTTTCGAAACAACTACTTCAAAGTGTTTGTCATGGATATTTTGCCCTTGGGATCGGTATACTTTTTGAACTTCAGCTAGAATATAGTTTTGGCACACACGTCTGCCTCGAATACGCAGAAGGTCATGGGTGTTTGCCGAACCTATGGTTAGTGGTTGCGCTGGCTCTACATGCTCACCATCAACAACGGCCAAATGAGCATTGCTAGGAAGTTGGTATACCTTTTCATCGCTTACTTCATAGGAAACAATCACATCACCGTCTTCAAAGCGGACTTTCCCGCCATTTTCCGCGATGATGATCGCTTCTTCACCATGAGTAGCAATTGTACTTCCTTCTTCAATTTGGTCTTCTTCTTGAACATTGAGCGTCCAGTCATCAGGGATTTGGTAAGTATCACTTACCATCTCATTATTGTCGATGCGAACAATACGCATGTCACTATAACGGTCTGACGCCTCTATGTGTACTGTCCCCGCAATTTCGGTTAGAACAGCCTCACCTTTGGGAGATTTGCGGGCCTCGAAAAGCTCTTCAATACGGGGCAAACCGGTTGTGATATCGCTGGCGGCAGCCACACCACCAGTATGGAAAGTCCGCAGAGTTAGCTGTGTGCCTGGCTCACCAATAGACTGGGCCGCGATAATTCCTACCGCAGTACCTTTCTCTACCAAACGCCCTCGTCCAAGGTCTAAGCCATAGCATTTCGCGCATACGCCATGCTCTAATTCACAGGTTAAAGGAGAATAAACTTTTACGCTATCAATAGTGGATTGTTCAATTTGCCGGGCAGATGCGTGAGAGACAAGAGAGCCTTTTTCCAACATTATCTCTCCCGTCTCGGCGTCTATAATGTGTTCAGCTACAACACGCCCAAATATACGCTCCTTGAACTCTTGCCCTCCAATATCCTCGCTTCGCTCGATAACAATACATTCTTCTGTCCCGCAATCATCCGCGTTGACAATAATGTCTTGCGAAACATCAACCAGACGCCGAGTAAGATAACCGGCATCAGCCGTTCGCAAAGCAGTATCAGCGAGGCCTTTGCGAGCACCATGACTAGAAATGAAGTATTCTAACGCTGTTAAGCCTTCTCGGAAACTAGAAATAATGGGAACAGTAATAACTCGGCCAGAAGGGTCGGCCATCAAACCTCGCATACCAGATAGTTGGGCAATAGGGCCAAAACCACCTTTTGTCGCTCCAGACATAGCCATCACTGTCATATCTCCATGAGGATTCATGTTTTCTTTCACAGCTTTAGCAACTTGCGAAGTTGTCTCTTGCCAAATACTTACAAGTCGTTCATCTTGTTCTTGTTCAGTTAATAAACCTCTTCGGAAACTTCGTTCTACCTTCTTCACTTGTTCTAAGGCTTCTTGAACGATCTTCTCTTTAACAGGCGGGATTTTAATATCTGAGATTGCTATTGAATATCCAGAGCGCGTAGCATATTTGAAACCAATATTTTTGATGTCATCGGCTGCTTTTGCGGTGGTTTCTTCATCACAAATTTCGTATATCTCCGAAATAAGCTCTTTTATGCCCCCTTTATCCAATGTCCAGTTTACATACTGCACCTCGGGAGGTAGGGACGTGTTGAAAATCGCTTGTCCTACGGTCGTCTCAATCAGGCGCTCTTCCATTTCGTCAAGCCGATCTCGGTTTTCAGAATACCATGTTTTAGTAAGCAAACGTATCTTGGTTGGAATCTCAACTTGCTTCAAGGTATAAGCCATTTCAACTTCATCGCTGGTGGAAAAAACTCGCCCTTCGCCTCGGTAATGGCGATCGTCTTCATTAGTGAGATAATAAACGCCCAACACCATGTCTTTGGCAGGCAAAATGATCGGTTCTCCGCTTGCTGGTTTGAGCAAGTTTTTCGAAGAAAGCATTAATTCCCGCGCTTCTTTGACGGCTTCTTTAGAAAGGGGAACATGAACGGCCATCTGGTCGCCATCAAAGTCAGCATTGAAAGCTGGGCAAACCAAAGGATGTAACTGAATAGCATTACCTTCAATGAGTTGGGGTTCAAAAGCTTGGATTCCCAAACGATGCAAAGTAGGAGCGCGGTTCAATAAAACAGGACGGGTTAGAATGGCTTCATCTAAAGCTTCCCACACTTCTGGGCGATTTCTCTCAATTAACCGTTTCGCTCCCTTTACATTGGTGGCATAACCTTTTTCAACTAACAGGGAAATTACAAAAGGTCTATATAACTCTAACCCCATTTTCTTGGGTAAACCACATTGATGCATCTCAAGTTTCGCGCCCGAAACAATGACCGAACGTCCAGAGTAGTCTACACGTTTTCCTAACAAGTTACGGCGGAAACGTCCCTTTTTTCCTTTCAACATGTCACTAAGCGACTGTAGCTCTCGTTTTCCACGACGTGAAAGAGCTTTTCCGCGCTGAGAGTTATCAATCAGGGAATCTACTGCTTCTTGCAACATACGTTTTTCATTCCGAACAATCACATCGGGGGCGCCTAATTCTAGCAATCGTTTCAAACGATTGTTGCGGTTAATGACGCGCCGATAAAGATCGTTCAGGTCAGAGGTAGCAAAGCGCCCGCCATCTAGCTGCACCATGGGGCGTAGGTCGGGTGGAATCACCGGCAAAACAGTTATGATCATCCATTCTGGTTTACTGCCAGACTCAAGAAAAGCGGTGACAATTTTCAAGCGTTTCGTAGCTCTTTTGCGCTTTTGCTTACTTCCAGTAGTACGAATCTCATGCCACAATTCCTTGGATAACGCTTCTAAATCCAGGCGTTTCAAAATATCAAGAAAAGCCTCTGCGCCCATTTCGGCTTGAAATATCTGTCCCCAGCGAGAACGCAAATCTCGGTAGTCTGTGTTTCCCAAGAACATAAGGGGCTGCAAGTCAAGCAGTTCTTGTCGCAAGCGTTTGTATTCTTCTTGAGAATCTTTACGTTCTTGTTCAAGTCGCTCCTGAAGTTCGTCTATAATTTGCGAAGTTTCAGCCCGAACGCGAGCAATATCTATTTTGATATGTTCTAACTCTCGTTCCTTTTGAGATTTGAGTTCATCTTCAATCTCTTTCAAACTCCCCTTAACAACATCTTGAACATTAGAAATATGAGAAGTGCTGATTTCTTCCTTTGCTTTAACAATGACCTCGTCAGTTTCAGGGAAAATAATATCATCAGCAGTGATAGAACCAACTTGATCTTGTAAAGCGCGTTCTAGCTGTTGGCCTTGTTTGATAAGCGGCTCTAATTTCGCGGCAATTTTCTCATCGTATTTAGCCTCGACTTGCTTTTTGCTTTCCTCGAATGCCGCGAGTTTTTCTTCACGATCAATTTCGCACGCGGCAATTTGAGAAATAATATCTGCGCCAATGCTTCCTTCATCACTAGTATAATCTTCTTTTAGCTGATCA
This sequence comes from Chloroflexota bacterium, assembly GCA_003648195.1. Lineage (GTDB taxonomy): Bacteria > Chloroflexota > Anaerolineae > Anaerolineales > UBA11858 > B10-G9. The sequence goes on from QMOK01000001.1 coordinate 19,706, forward strand.
AGTGTTTTTTGGCGGCTTTCCTCATCTACGTAAGTGACCATGTACTGAGCAAAGTACAAAACCCGGTCTAAATCTCGCCGGGATATATCCAGCAGTCTCCCCAACATAGAAGGAATACGGCGAGAAAACCAGAGGTGCGCTACAGGAGCAGCTAGCTTAATATGCCCCATTCGTTCGCGGCGCACTGACGAACGAGTAATTTCTACTCCACATTTATCACAAACGATTCCCTTATACCGAATGTTTTTATATTTTCCACAATAGCATTGATAGTCGCGCGTTGGCCCGAAAATAGCTTCACAAAACAAGCCATCTTTTTCGGGTCGTAAGCGCCGGTAATTGATCGTTTCTGGCTCTAACACCTCTCCATAAGACCAACTTAAAATAGTTTCGGGTGAAGCTAGACCGATACGAAGTTTTGTCAACCCCTTAGATTTCATGTAACTTCCTCCTATAATATTATTGCTCAACCCATTTCAGTCTCTTTATTAATGAAGAGCATTAGAACAGATGTGCTAAACTCGCCACATACGAAAACAAGCGCATGAGAATACACCTCAAACGCTTGCTATTTTTTCAACTTTTTCACTTCTTTATTTTGTGACATGCAAAGTGTAATTATATAAAACATTTTTGTATACGTCAAGACGTTTGGGCTTGAAAAATATGATGAATTCCTAAAAACAAACGCGTAATAAACTTCTGTTTGGGAATGGTGAAAAAGTAAGTGATGTCACGGCGAACCGATGTTTTTCGGCGTGGAAATTTCTTCGTTTGCTAAACTGGCGAACAGACACGAAGTCAGGTGAAGATGATATAATCCAGCCACACCAACAAGCCATTATTTACATCTGTTCACCATTTACTTGTTCACCCACATTTAAGGAGACCATCCATGAAAAAACTCTATTCCGGGAACGAAGCCATCGCTAGGGGCGCGTACGAAAGCGGCGTCATTCTGGCCTCGGCCTACCCCGGCACCCCTAGCACAGAAATACTAGAAACCATCGTCCAATATTCCGAAATCACCTCGGAATGGGCGCCCAACGAAAAGGTAGCCCTCGATGTAGCCGTGGGCGGAGCCTACGCTGGTGTGCGCTCAATGGCGGTGATGAAACACGTTGGCCTCAACGTGGCCGCTGACTCTTTCTTCTACGTCGCCATGACTGGGGCAGAAAGCGGACTGGTGATAGTCACCGCAGATGACCCCGCCATGCACAGTTCTCAAAACGAGCAAGATAACCGCCGCTACGCCAAATTTGCCCGTGTCCCCTGCCTAGAGCCGAGCGACAGCCAAGAAGCCAAAGACATGGTCGGCGCGGCATTCGAGATCAGCGAACGTTTCGATACCCCCGTTTTGCTGCGCATCACCACCCGCATCGCCCATTCGCACTCCCCGCTGGAGCTTGGCGAGCGCTCCACAGAAATGGATGCTCGTGACCCGCTCAAATTCCGCATTGACCGCACAAAATACGTCATGGTTCCCGGCAACGCCCGCAAACGCCACCCTATCATTGAAGAACGGGTAACAGAGGTATCTAAATTCGCCGAGGATTTCGCCTATAACCTGGTCGAGATGGGCGACACCAAACTGGGCATCATCACCAACGGCATTGCCTACCAATACGCCAAAGAAGTCTTCCCCAAAGCCTCTTTCTTGCGCTTGGGGATGACCTACCCTCTTCCCCCGGCGCTGATTCGCGACTTTGCCGCCAAGGTGGATCGCCTGATTGTGGTAGAAGAACTAGACCCATTCTTGGAAGAAGAAATCCGGCTGATGGGGATTCCCGTGGAGGGGAAAAGCATCTTCCCCATCGTGGGGGAGCTGGATTCCGGTGTGGTGCGTGATTGCGCCATCCGCGCGGGGTTGCAGCTCGTTGAAGAAACAGCGTCTACCACTCCCCCAGAGGGGATTCCCTCCCTCCCCCAGCGTCCCCCCCTGCTCTGCCCGGGATGCCCCCACCGGGGCGTTTTCCACATCACCAACAAATTAAAAGTTGTCGTCAACGGCGATATTGGCTGTTACACGCTAGGATTTTTGCCGCCCTTATCTGCCCTCCATAGTTGCGGCTGCATGGGAGCCAGCATTGGCGTGGCGCACGGAGCGAACAAAGCCGGAACCAAGCAAAAGAACGTGGCCGTGATTGGCGATTCTACATTTTTCCACACGGGTATGCCGGCCCTGCTGAACACGGCGTATAACAAAAGCGACACTGTGACCATCATCCTGGATAACCGCACCACGGCCATGACCGGACATCAGGAAAACCCGGCCACCGGCTTCACGCTTTCGGGGGAGCCGACCTTTGAGGTCGATTTTGAAGCTCTGGTGCGTGCGCTGGGGATTGAGCACGTTTCTACTGTGGACGCCTACGACCTAGACGGGGTAGAAGCTGCGCTGCGAGCTGCCTTAGCCGTAGATGGCCCGGCGGTGGTGATTGCCAAACGCGCCTGCGCCCTGCTGCCCGAAGCCCGCAAAGAATGGATGCCCCTTGAGATAAACCCGGAGCAGTGCAACGGCTGCGGGATGTGTTTTAGAATTGGCTGCCCGGCCATTGTGCGCTCAGAAGAAAAGGACGCTAAAACGGGTCGCTTCTTGGCGAAGATAGACCCGCTGTTATGCACCGGATGTGAAATTTGCGCCCAAGTTTGCCCACGGGACGCGATTTATTTCAGAGAGCAAATGTTGGGAAAAGAGGAGAAATGAGCATGAAAACGATGAACTTTTTGGTAGTAGGTGTGGGAGGTCAGGGAGCGTTGCTGGCCAGCAACGTTTTAGCCGAGGTAGGCGTGAGGGCTGGTTTCGACGTTAAAAAGGCCGAGGTGCACGGTATGTCGCAGCGTGGCGGGAGCGTAAACAGTCACGTGCGCTGGGGAGAGGATGTGAAATCCCCAACCATTGCCAAAGGGGAAACGGATGTGCTTTTTTCGTTAGAGAAACTTGAATCCCTGCGCTATATCTCATCGCTTCGGCAAGGGGGGATAGCTTTGGTGGGAGAATCTGTCATTCCGCCGCTTACCGTTAGCTCTGGCGAGGATTCCTACCCCGTGGATGAGGAGATCGCCCGCGTTTTCGAGCAGGTGACAGATAACTTTCACTTCATTCCCACCCAGACGCTGGCAAAAGAAGCCGGAACCTCGCGGGCACATAACGTTGTCCTCTTGGGTGCGCTATCTTCATTTATAGACGATGTGCCAGAAGAGATTTGGCTGGAGGTCATCGCCGAGCGGGTGCCGAAGAAGTACGTGGAGGTTAATCAGGCGGCGTTTAGGGCAGGGAGGGCGGTGGTTGGGTAGTTTGATAGTTGAATAGTTTGATAGTTGAATAGTTTGGTAATTGGATAGTCGGGTTCGTAAAATAACCTCTGAGTCGGATTGATCCGACTTCGCTTGTCAGCCCGCAATTTATTCGCGGGGCTGGAAGTCATCGCCGAGCGGTTGCCATTGGCATACTGCGCACGCTAAGGGAGAAACAGGCAAAATATGAATAAAAAATATCCGCTCGTGAGCGCGGCGTCAACTATTTTTAGTTTTTTGGGTATGGCAATATTCATAGTTGGCAATTGGATAGCTATTACCAAAGCCGAAATTAGAATAACAATGCCCGTGGTGAATATGCTCATAGCCGACAGTTACACCATCCCCATCCCCGCCGCTATTAGGTGGGCGTTTGCTGGCGTGAACACGTTCACCGCGTTTGTGTTTGTAACTATAGGCGAATGGATAAAACTGCACCTTGATACGGCCACCGAAACGGAGCGACTCAGCACCTGGGTACGGTCAGAATATGTCAAGCGCAGACCCGATAGTTCTCGCGTGTGGCGCGATGACTGACCAATACGTCACCTACCTGCGAGACAGCGGCGAGCCGGGACAAGAAACTTCCACAGACCAACAATACGCACGCGAGAACGGCTACACCATCACCCGCACATTCCATGACCGAGAGGGTATTGAAGAACGGTTGCTTTTGCCCAGTTAATTAACTTGACAATGTCACTGCGAGCGAAGCGCGGCAGTCCCCCTCATAGTCAAAAACGCTCGCAGTGACATAAGTTTCTGGCTCATATATAAATATCGTGCAAAGCGACATGAATGTCGTACTACGAAAACGTAACGCGATATTTATATCGCCTTTCCCCGCACGCTTTCAACAGATGAACCACACTTTTATACTTGGCACGGGCACAAAATTTCATTACCCGGAATCAAAAGACTCTCAAACGAACGCGTATGACGCCGATGCAACAGATTTCACACGGATTTTTTGTCTTTAATCTGCGAAAATCCGCTCAATCCGCGTCCAAATTAAAACTGTCGGGTGGCTAGGAGATTTTCTCTTTCTGGGATGTTTTGTGGAGGGAAGCGCAGCAAGTGGCTGGGGGATTGGATATGCCATACTCTGGCGAAGCCCATCCCCCAAGGTTTTCTCGGTTTACACGTTGCACCGCGCTTGGAGGTTGCTCTCGCGCCCTCGCGCGTCACTTTCCCTAAAAAACCCGCCATGGCTGAGTAATTGCCCAAATTGAGGGACATTATACATAAAACCCAAAAAACCTCCCTCCCTTTTCAAGAGAGATGCATTATAATTGGTTTTTGGGTTAGCGGCTAATTGTATGCGCGCCCTAATTATCAAATATACGTTTAGCTACTATTGGAGTAAATAAATGACTAAAAAAGTTAAAATGATTGATGGCAACCAAGCTGTTGCGGCTGTTGCTCATAAAATCAATGAGGTAATCGCGATTTATCCGATTACGCCATCATCTCCTATGGGAGAATTCGCAGACGAATGGTCTGCAAAAGGCCAGCCTAACATTTGGAACACGGTTCCGGATGTAGTGGAAATGCAAGCAGAAGGCGGGGCAGCGGGAGCTGTTCATGGCGCGTTGCAAACCGGATCTCTAACAACCACTTTCACCGCTTCTCAGGGGTTGTTGTTAATGATTCCGAGTATGTACAAGATTGCCGGTGAGTTAACCCCTACCGTATTCCACGTGGCGGCACGCTCTCTCGCGGCTCAGGCCTTGTCTATCTTTGGTGATCATTCAGACGTAATGGCAGTTCGAGCCACTGGGTTTGGGTTGCTATCTTCTGGCTCTATTCAAGAGGCGCATGACTTTTCTCTAATCTCTCAGGCCGCAAGTCTAGAATCACGGATACCTTTTGTGCATTTCTTCGAGGGTTTCCGAGTATCCCATGAGATTAATAAAATTGAGATGCTCTCGGAAGACGTGATGAAGGAAATGATTGACGATGAATTAGTACGCGCTCATCGTGCCCGGGGGTTGAACCCCGATAAGCCAGTTTTGAGAGGAACATCACAAAATCCTGATATTTTCTTCCAGGCACGCGAGAGCGTAAATAAGTATTATGATGCCTGTCCTGAAATCGTTCAGAAAGCAATGGATAAATTTAGCAAATTGACTGGGCGAGAATATAATTTGTTTGACTATGTTGGCGCTGAAGATGCGGAACGAGTAATTATTCTCATGGGAGCTGGTGGAGAAACCGCAGCCGCTACCGCCAAATATCTAATCGAGCGCGGGGAAAAGGTTGGTGTCGTACGGGTACGCTTGTACCGTCCATTCTCAGCAAAACATTTAATGGAAGCTTTGCCAGCTACAGTGAAAGTCATTGCCGCTTTGGACCGCACCAAAGAACCAGGCGCGCTTGGCGAGCCTCTCTACAACGATATTGTTACCTCAGTTGTAGAAAGTATGGGTCAGAAATCTGCACCGCTGATAATTGGCGGGCGCTACGGTCTGTCTTCTAAAGAATTCACCCCTGGTATGGTCAAGGGTATCTTTGATGAGATGAAGAAAGACGCTCCCAAAAACCACTTTACGGTTGGAATTATAGATGATGTCACCAACACCAGCCTCGGATGGGATCCAAATTTCTCTATCGAAAGCGAAGATATGATTAGCGGTGTGTTCTTTGGCCTGGGCGCTGACGGCACTGTGGGCGCTAACAAAAACTCAATCAAGATTATAGGCGAAGAAACAACTAACTTTGCTCAAGGTTATTTTGTCTATGACTCTAAGAAATCTGGCGCCAAAACTATCTCTCATCTTCGTTTTGGACCAACTCCAATCAATGCTCCTTACTTAATAGGAGAAAACGAAGCTGATTTCCTGGCTTGCCATCAGTTCAACTTCTTAGAACAGGTTGAGATGCTGAAATATGCTAAACCAAAGTCTATTTTCTTACTAAACAGCATATATGGGCCTGAAAAAGTTTGGGATTATCTCCCACGCAACGTTCAGGAAAGCATTATTAAGAAAAACCTAGAGTTCTATATAATCAATGCTTACGATGTAGCAAAAGAAACCGGTATGGGTACCCGCATCAATACCATCATGCAAACCTGTTTCTTCGCTATTAGCGGCGTGTTGCCTCGCGCCGAAGCGATTGCGGCCATTAAAGAAGCTATTGAAAAAACTTATGGTAAAAAAGGCGCCGAGATTGTTCAGAAAAACTTTAACGCTGTGGATCAATCCCTTGCCAATCTTCACAAAGTAGAAGTGCCAGAAACAGCCACCAGTAAAATTAGTATGCGACCGGTAGTCCCAGACGCAGCCCCAGAGTTTGTTAAGAACGTGCTAGGAAAGATAATGGCTGGCTATGGAGATGATTTACCTGTCAGCGCGTTCCCAGACGATGGTACTTACCCAACAGGCACCACAAAATGGGAAAAGCGTAATGTCACGCTTGAAATTCCGGCCTGGAATCCCGACACTTGCACCCAGTGCAACAAATGCGCTTTTGTGTGCCCGCACGCAGCCATTCGCCCCAAAGTTTACGATTCTGCGCTACTTAGCGACGCTCCCGAAACATTTAAATCTGTTGATACGAAAGGGCGTCAGTTCAAAGACATGAAGTTCACCATCCAGATTGCTCCAGAAGACTGCACCGGGTGTACTTTGTGCGTTGATGCTTGTCCCGTAAGCGACAAAGATAATCCTGCTTTGCAAATGGTTTCTCAACCTCCTATCCGCAAGCAAGAAGCCAAAAACTGGGACTTTTTCCTTTCTCTACCTGAAGTCGATAGGACCTCACTCAAACTCAGCCGAGTTAAAGATTCTCAGTTCTTGCAACCTTTGTTCGAGTTCTCGGGAGCTTGCGCGGGATGCGGCGAAACTCCTTACGTGAAACTGCTTACTCAGCTCTTCGGCGACCGCACCGTAATTGCTAACGCAACTGGTTGTTCATCAATTTACGGTGGGAATATGCCCACAACTCCTTACACGACCAACAATGCTGGGTACGGGCCAGCGTGGAATAACTCCCTCTTTGAAGATAACGCTGAATTTGGCATGGGTATGCGTCTAACTGTCGATAAGCAAATTGGGTACGCCAAAGAATTACTTCCACAATTCAGTGATGTAATTGGTGATGAATTAGTTAACGAGATCCTCAACGCTGATCAATCCACCGAGGCGGGAATAACCGCTCAACGTGAACGAATAGCAAAACTACGAGAAAAGCTTGCCGATCTGGATACTCCTAAAGCTCTTGATTTGCTCAGTGTAGCAAATAAATTAGTCCGCAAGGCAGTATGGATACTCGGTGGTGACGGCTGGGCTTACGACATTGGCTATGGCGGTTTAGACCACGTTTTGGCCTCTGGACGAAATGTCAATGTGTTGGTGTTGGACACGCAAGTATACTCCAATACTGGTGGGCAATCATCCAAAGCCACACCTCTCGCCGCGACTGCTAAATTTGCGTTTGACGGCAAATCACTGCCCCGCAAAGACATGGGCATGATAGCTATGTCGTACGGATATATCTATGTAGCACAGGTTGCTATGGGACACAATGACCGCCAAACTTTACAAGCATTCCTCGAAGCAGAAGCCTATGACGGGCCATCCCTAATTTTGGCTTATACACCTTGTATAGCACATGGTGCTGATATGGCCAAACAGCTACATCAACAAGATTTAGCGGTCAAATCTGGTCTATGGCCTCTTTACCGCTACAATCCTGAACGCGCTAAGGAAGGCAAGAATCCGCTCCAATTAGATTCTAAAGCTCCAAGTGTTCCATTCAAAGACTTCGCTTATAATGAGGTTCGTTTCAATACGCTTCTCAGAAGCAACGAGAAACGCGCTGAGTTACTGATGCGCTCAGCTCAAAAGAGCCTCAACGAACGTTGGAAGCTTTATACTCAAATGGCCAAAATGGACTACAGCAAAGAATAATCGCAATCACTAACCTCGGATAATGCAAAAAAGCCCCGTTGTCGAAACAACGGGGCTTTTTTTGTTTAATCATGGCTCTTTGAAGTTCAAGTTAAGTGCAGTGTGCTCAGCAATCTCTACTCACAGACAAAACTTGCGTACTACCGAACGTAAAACTCACGCCATCCTCAAACGGTAATGTCAAAAAGCAAATGGTGTCATCGCGAATAAAACGCACCGGAGTGCGTCATTAGCCGATGGTACCGCGTGCCGTTAGCAACACTTGTGGGGGAAGAGCAAAGGGGTTGGGTGGAGAGTTAACCATCAGCTAACTTAAGCCACCACTAATTTAAAACAAAAAAACCAAAGCACTAAGCTTTGGTTTAGGATTTAAAAAAGAAATAGTCCTTGGCAATGACCAACTCTCCCAGAGGGCTGCCCCTCAAGTACCATCGGCGCTGGCAAGCTTAACTTCTGGGTTCGGGATGTTACCAGGTGTACCCTTGCCGCTACAATCACCAAGAACTATATTCACAATTTTAAAAACCAACAAAATAGAACTGAAAAGAATAATAGAATTGAAAAGAACATCGAGTTCTCCACACCACAAGAAAGCCCTCGACCATTAGTACGGCTCAGCTTAACACATTGCTGTGCTTACACATGCCGCCTATCTAGCAGGTAGTCTTCCTGCGGTCTTACTCCCTTGACGGGAAGAGGAATCTAATCTTGAGGCGAGTTTCCCGCTTAGATGCTTTCAGCGGTTATCTCTGCCAGACGTAGCTACCCAGCGATGCTCCTGGCGGAACAACTGGCACACTAGAGGTCTGTCCACTCCGGTCCTCTCGTACTAGGAGCAGCTCCCCTCAAATTCCTTACGCCCACAGCGGATAGAGACCGACCTGTCTCACGACGGTCTGAACCCAGCTCGCGTACCGCTTTAATGGGCGAACAGCCCAACCCTTGGGACCTTATCCAGCCCCAGGATGCGACGAGCCGACATCGAGGTGCCGAGCCAGGTCGTCGATATGAACTCTTGGACCTGACTAGCCTGTTATCCCCGGGGTAGCTTTTATCCGTTAAGCCATGGCCCTTCCACACGGAACCATGGGATCACTAAGCCCGACTTTCGTCCCTGCTCGACTCGTATGTCTTGCAGTCAAGCTCCCTTATGCCTTTACACTCTACGGTTGGTTTCCATTCAACCTGAGGGAACCTTTGGGCGCCTCCGTTACCTTTTAGGAGGTGACCGCCCCAGTCAAACTGTCAAACTGGCACTGTCCTCTGGCCGGATAACGGCACAGAGTTAGAGCCTAAACATGATAAGGGTGGTATTCCAATGGCGGCTCCACCGAAGCTAGCGCTCCAGCTTCCAAGCCTCCCACCTATCCTGCACAAACCATGTCCAAACACAATGACAGCCTACAGTAAAGCTCCACGGGGTCTTTTTGTCCTGCTGCGGGTAATGCGCATCTTTACGCATACTTCAATTTCACCGAGTCCTTTGTTGAGACAGTGCTCCAATTGTTACGCCATTCGTGCGGGTCGGAACTTACCCGACAAGGAATTTCGCTACCTTAGGACCGTTATAGTTACGGCCGCCGTTCACCGGGGCTTCAGTTCAAAGCTTCGCTTACGCTAACTCATCCCTTTAACCTTCCGGCACTGGGCAGGCGTCAGCCCCTATACATCGTCTTACGACTTAGCAGAGACCTGTGGTTTTGGTAACCAGTCATTAGAGCCTGTTCACTGCGACCTTCTTATGCTCCAGTAGATTTACTTTCACAATAGAAGGCACCCCTTCTCCCGAAGTTACGGGGTTAATTTGCCGAGTTCCTTAACAAAGGTTCTCTCGTTCGTCTTGGTATTCTCTACCCATCTACCAGTGTCGGTTTGCGGTACGGTTACTCAGAGTTCATCACTTAGAGGTTTTTCTTGGCAATAAGGTTCAACCACTTCCGTCTCTATAGACTCGCACTCATGCCTCGACTCAGCCCACGGATTTTCCTATGGGCCTCAACGTCTACACATTTCCACCTACATCCAATTGTAGGCTGGCCTACCTCACTGCGTCGCCCCATCGCTCCCTCTGAATAGTTCCGGAATGTTGACCGGATATCCATCACCTACGCCTTCCGGCCTCGGCTAAGGACCGACTAACCCGATGCGGATTGACCTGGCATCGGAAACCTTAGATTTTCGACGAACATGATTCTCACATGTTTCACGCTACTCATGCCTGCATTCTCACTTCTGCCCACTCCAGCCGTCCTCACGGTCGACCTTCATTGCTGACAGAACGCTCTCCTACCGCTCCAGTTCTAAAACTGAAGCCCATGGCTTCGGTGGTAAACTTAGCCCCGTTAAATTTTCCGCGCAAGACCACTTGACCAGTGAGCTGTTACGCACTCTTTCAAGGATGGCTGCTTCTAAGCCAACCTCCTGGTTGTCTCGGTAGTCTTACCTCGTTTCCCACTTAGTTTACACTTGGGGACCTTAGCCGATGGTCTGGGCTCTTTCCCTCTCGACTATGGAACTCATCTCCCATAGTCCAACTGCTATGCTTAAAGTATTGGCATTCGGAGTTTGGTTAGGTTCAGTAGGCGACAAGCCCCTTAGCCCGTCCAGTGCTCTACCTCCAATACTCAACACATAACGCTAACCCTAAAGCTATTTCGGAGAGAACAAGCTATCTCCAAGTTCGATTGGCATATCACCTCTACCCACAACTCATCTCACAATTTTGCAATATTGAAAAGTTCGGGCCTCCACGGGTGGTTAAACCCGCTTCACCCTGGTCATGGGTAGCTCACTTGGTTTCGTGTCTAATCCCAGCGACTCGCGCCCTATTAAGACTCGCTTTCGCTCCGGCTCCGGGTGTTACTCCCTTAACCTCGCCACTGAAATTAACTCGCAGGCTCATTCTCCAAAAGGCACGCCGTCAGGCATAATGGCGGCAATTGATTCTCATCAACGCCAGTTCCACCATAGCCCTCCGACAGATTGTATGCTTACGGTTTCAGGTTCTATTTCACTCCCCTCATCGGGGTTCTTTTCACCTTTCCCTCACGGTACTTGTTCACTATCGGTCTTCAAGTGTATTTAGCCTTGGAAAGTGGTCTTCCCGGATTCCGACCAAATTAGCGTGTCTGGCCGTACTCAGGTACCTGAAAGGAGTTATTTTGTTTTCGTATACGGGACTATAACCCTCTTTGGTTGGCTTTCCCACACCATTCTACTAACAAAATAATTTATCACTCCTATAGCTCAGGCCCTACAACCCCAACTACGCAAGCGCAGTTGGTTTGGGCTAATCCCCGTTCGCTCGCCACTACTAAGGGAATAATCTCTTTTCCTCTAGGTACTAAGATGTTTCAGTTCCCTAGGTTACCTTCTTCTGACCTATGTATTCAGTCAGAGATACTACGGATTTAACTCGTAGTGGGTTTCCCCATTCGGAAATCCTCGGATCGGCGCCTGTTCACGGCTACCCGAGGCTTATCGCAGTGTCCCACGTCCTTCTTCGGCACTTGAAGCCAAGGCATTCACCGTAAGCACTTAGTAGCTTACTTTGTGATGCGGAGAAATCGATATTCTTTACTATTTATTATTCGCAGTTTCTATTCTATTGGTAAAGTTCTGCCCGACAGTTAGTTGCCGGTGGCTTTTCCTCACGTTTGTCAGGAACACCCAGCGATAGCTAACTTATTCTAAGCAAATCAAAAAAACAGTCCAGCATTCCGCCGGACTAAGACTTCCTTTGAAAATGCATCAGTATTTACTTTCCACACAAACCACGTTCTCCCAAAAAAAATGGAGATGAGGGGACTCGAACCCCTGGCCTCCGCCTTGCAAAGGCGGCGCTCTCCCAGCTGAGCTACATCCCCGTAATTTCAGGGGAGTGGGCCTGACTGGATTCGAACCAGTGACCCCTGCGTTATCAGCACAGTGCTCTAACCAACTGAGCTACAGGCCCATCAAAAGCCTTAACAACTGAAGAGTGATAGAAAGCCACTTGAGATAACCTTGAACACCGTCAAGGATATTTTAGTTATACTTTTAAAATGTAGAGTACAGAGCATCATCTCATGCCACAAAGACATTAAGTTTCCGCTCAAATCTCCATAGAAAGGAGGTGATCCAGGCGCACCTTCCGGTACACCTACCTTGTTACGACTTCGTCCCAGTCACCAGCCCTACCCTAACCAGCTCTCTCTCGTGAGAGTTAAGATACCGGCTTCAAGTATTGCCAGCTCCCATGACGTGACGGGCGGTGTGTACAATTCCCGGGAACGTATTCAACGCACTATAGCTGACGCGCGTTTACTAGCAACTCCGGCTTCATGCAGTCGGGTTGCAGACTGCAATTCGAACTGGGACCGGCTTTGAGGATTGGCTCCGCCTCGCGACTTTGCTACCCATTGTACCGGCCATTGTAGCGTGTGTGTAGCCCTGGACATAAAGGACATGCTGACTTGACGTCATCCCCGCCTTCCTCCGGTTTTGTACCGGCAGTCCCGTATGACACATATAACATACGGCAAGGGTTGCGCTCGTTACCGGACTTAACCGGACACCTCACGGCACGAGCTGACGACAGCCATGCATCACCTGTATAAGCACCCCGAAGGGTCGGTCACCTTTCGGATCCCTACCACTTATATGTCAAGCCCAGGTAAGGTTCTTCGTGTATCATCGAATTAAACCACACGCTCCGCTGCTTGTGCGGGAACCCGTCAATTCCTTTGAGTTTTAACCTTGCGGTCGTAGTCCCCAGGCGGTGAACTTATCGCGTTAGCTACGACACTGACGGCTTTTACACCGCCAACATCAAGTTCACATCGTTTACGGCATGGACTACCGGGGTTTCTAATCCCGTTTGCTACCCATGCTTTCGCGTCTTAGTGTCAGGAACGGCCCAGGAGGCCGCCTTCGCCACTGGTGTTCCTCCCGATATCTACGCATTTCACTACTACACCGGGAATTCCACCTCCCTCTACCGTCCTCTAGTCTGGCAGTTTTGAGCAACCTCTCTCAGTTAAGCCAAGAGATTTCATACCCAACTTACCAAACCACCTGCACGCGCTTTACGCCCAATAAATCCGGATAACGCTCGCCTCCTACGTATTACCGCGGCTGCTGGCACGTAGTTAGCCGAGACTTATTCCTAAGGTACCGTCCTTTCTCTTCCCTTAGAAAAGTGCTTTACAACCCGAAGGCATTCATCGCACACGCGGCGTTGCTGCATCAGACTTTCGTCCATTGTGCAATATTCCCTACTGCTGCCACCCGTAGGTGTCTGGCCCGTATTTCAGTGCCAGTGTGGGGGGTCACCCTCTCAGGTCCCCTACCCGTCGTCGCCTTGGTAGGCCATTACCCTACCAACAAGCTGATGGGACGCAGGTCCCTCCCAAAGTGATGCTGTAGCCTTTCGTCCACAGAACCTTTACTTCAAAAGTATTCAAACAAAAGAAGCACATAGGGTATTAGCCTCAGTTTCCCGAGGTTATTCCCTTCTTTGGGGCAGGTCACCAACGCGTTACTCACCCGTTCGCCACTGGAAGCTCTCATGTAAACACAAAAACTCCCTCGTTCGACTTGCATGTATTAAGCACGCCGCCAGCGTTCATCCTGAGCTAGGATCAAACTCTCCGCAAAAACACATCACACCTAAAAAGGTGTGGTATATACTTACTGGAATCTCAAGATAGTTGGCTTGTCTATCACTATTCAATTGTCAAGGTTCAAGGCCCTTTCGCAAAGGGAGGAGAATTCTAACACCCCGCCTAATGCCTGTCAAGGGCTTTTCGCAGAACACAGGAAAAAACACCGATGTAATCTTTTTCGACATCGGCTTCCCCAAAATAACGTTTCGTCTTGACCTGGTTGTCTGTCTTCAGTTGTAGTGATTTGCTCTTTAGAAGAACGAAATCATTTTTTGGTATTGCGCACGGCATTATACGTTATATTTCTAAGCTGTCAAGGGAATTTAAAAGATTCTTTTAGGGAATTGTATTTATTCAGAAATACAGCTAAATAATTGCCTTATACACCTTTACTACTCCTGGTTCGCTCATTTTCATGGTGGATTTCTAGAATCCGTGACCAATCTAGTGTAAATCGTGGTTGGTATGTCCAGTAAATGTAAAATCTGCTCTTGGAGTGAGGAAAGTGGCGTCAGATGACGGTAGGTTTTGTTATCCAAGGTGACAAAGGACAGGTATATATCCTTGAATGCTTGCAAGATGATCTCGGTAGAGGGGCGGTTGGTGGCACGTGTGAAGTTACCAGCACCTGTCAATGCTAATTGACGATATTTTCACCCAATAGTATAATTATTCTTGCTAATATATATATACCTTCGGGGCAGGGTGAGTATACAAAGTTTACCATACAATTCCCTACCGGCGGTAAGGGGCATCCCCCTGGGACACCCAAAGCCCGCGAGCGTTTGAACAGATGCAGATCCGGTGTAAATCCGGAGCCGACGGTACAGTCCGGATAGAAGAAGGTTCTTTAAGTCGCTACTTTTACATAGAAGTAGTGGCTAAAGTGAGGAGACCCCGAAAGCAATAACCGCTTTCGGGATTTTTATTACCCATTGTCTACCTCATTTGATGTTACTTTGCCCTGATTTCTGTGAATCAGGGCATTTTTTTATCCAGCACCTCCAAGCTAGGAATGTGTTTTCATGGAACTACTATCAAAAACGAGTAATACTTATATAGCCGCGACAATAGACCGCTCGTGGCGGATTCTTTTAGCAGCTTTCTCTGGCCTGTTGGGGCTACTAGCTTGGTTTCTGGTTTCCACATATGGGGCCATGCCTTCTTTCATTCTTCCCACGCCCGGACAAGTTTGGGTACGCTTTCTGAAAACCCTCTGGGATGGAAGTCTTCTTTTACATACAGGCATCACTCTTTTAGAAGTTTTAATGGGGTTAACGTTGGGAGTCAGTGTTGCGATATTGGCAGGATACCTGCTGGCGAAATCTAATACCATCGAGCGGATTTTATCCCCTTATATTGTTGCCAGTCAATCGATTCCCATTGTAGCCATTGCTCCCCTTTTGATCATTTGGATTGGGCCGGGGATGTTGTCCAAAGTATTAATCGGGGCACTGATTGTCTTCTTCCCCGTTCTGATCAACACCATCGTCGGTGTGCGCTCTGTTCCAAATGAATTGTATGAATTGATGAAATCCCTGCAGGCTACCCGTTGGCAAACCCTCACCATGCTCGAGATCCCAGCCGCTCTCCCCGTCTTTTTGGGCGGATTGCGGATTGGAGCCACCCTAGCCGTGATTGGAGCCGTGGTAGGCGAGTTTGTCGGCGCCGACCAAGGGCTTGGATTTCTCATCAACGTAGGACGTGGATTATATGATACAGCCCTAGTTTTTGTAGCCGTCTTTACATTGATATTAATGGCTTTAGTTTTGTATGGCGCGGTAGTTTTGCTAGAGAACAAGTTTTTATCTTGGCAAAAGCACTAAAGGTTATGAATTATGAGTAACGAGTGACAAATGAGATTTATCGTTACGTTTTACTCTTCACATTATATTTTTTTCGGAGGTATTTCATGAAGCATCGTATTTTCGTATTCCTTGTTTTGCTCACCCTAACGTTAACCGCTTGCGGGGAAGCCCCCTCCTCTGCCGAGCAAACCCACATCCGCCTGCCAATGGCCTATATCCCTAACGTCCAATTTGCGCCATTTTACGTAGCCTTTGATAAAGGATACTTTGAAGAAGTTGGTATTGACCTTGAATTCGATTACAGCTTTGAGACAGATGGTGTGGCATTGGTAGGAACAAACGATCTGCAATTTGCAATCGTTTCCGGCGAGCAAGTCCCCATCGCCCGCGCCGAGGGAATACCCATTGTCTACATCATGGCCTGGTACAAAGACTACCCAGTAGCAATCGTCACCGACAAAACTCAAGGGATTGAATCCCCTCAGGATTTAGCGGGGAAAACAGTTGGCTTACCTGGTTTATTTGGCGCTAACTATGTCGGCTTGAGAGCTTTTCTGCAAGTCAACGGACTAGAAGAAAGCGACCTTGTCCTCGACTCCATCGGATTCAACCAAGTAGAGTTGTTCGCCGCCGGAAAAGAAGACGCCGTTGTGGGCTACATTGCCAACGAGCCTGTCCAACTCCAAGCCAGAGGATACGACCTTAACGTTTTTGCCATCTCCGATTACGTGGATTTGGTTTCAAACGGCCTCATCACCAACCAAACCACACTCGAGGAAAACCCCGAACTAGTCGAAGCCATGATCCAGGCCACCCTAAGAGGCATTAAATACACGGTTGAAAACCCAGACGAAGCCTACGAAATCAGCAAAAAATACGTAGAGGGCTTGGCAGACGCGGATGAAGACATCCAAAAAGAAGTCTTAGCCGCCTCCATCTCTCTCTACCAAACAGACCCCTACGGTTATTCAGTTGCCAACGCTTGGGAAAACATGCAAAACGTTCTACTAAACATGGGCCTAATGAAAGACCCCATAGACCTAAACACAGCCTACACAAATGAATTCATCAAGTGATAGCCCAATACTAGAAGTTCATAATCTGGGCGTTGCTTTTCTCAATGGGCAAGGCCCGCTCCAAGCCCTGGAAGAAATTTCATTCAACATCCAGGCGCGGCAATTTGTCTGCATAGTTGGCCCATCGGGGAGCGGAAAAAGCACCCTCCTGCGCATTTTGGGGGGATTGCTCTCTCCTACGAACGGAGAGGTGATATTCAATGGCTCCCCGCTAAAAGGCCCGCGCCAGGGTGTTGGCATGGTCTTTCAAAACGCCAACCTCATGCCCTGGCGAACGGTGATAGAGAACATAGCCCTTCCCTTAGAGGTGCAGGGCGTCTCGGTTCAGGAAACCCAATCCCTTGCCAAAGAGCTGGTAACCCTTGTGGGATTGAGCGGCTTTGAAGATTGGTTACCACGTGATTTATCTGGGGGAATGGCCCAGCGCGTGGCTATCGCCCGAGCCTTAATCCACGACCCCGACCTTTTGCTGCTCGATGAGCCATTTGGCGCTTTGGACGCCCTGACGAGGGAACGCATGGGAAGCGAATTGCTCCGCATTTGGCGTGTTCACCGCAAAACCGTCATCATGGTCACTCATAATATCTCCGAAGCCGTCTTCCTTGCCGACCGTGTTCTAGCTATCAGCCCCCAGCCGGGGCAGCTCCGGCTAGATATGGAGGTTAACCTCCCCCGTCCACGTCAAGACATCGATCGTTATTCCGCCGACTTTGTGGCTCTAACTCATAACCTGAGAGACGCGCTCAGGTAATAGGTTTTCTAAAAATCCAAAAAAGGTAAGGAAGAGTAGGTTAGTTCCCTTCCTTACCTTTTTTATTCTTTACAAGCCTCTCTTCTACAATTCATTCCTATATCTCATTTAATAGTGTATAATTTCCTTGAGAGGCCAAATTATTTACACTTTCATTGTCCGTTAGAACTTTAAGTACATTGCCTCTGCAGTATGTTCACTAACCGCAAATATTCAAATTTATAGGCATCCCTAAGAGATAAAAATGGAAAAACGGAAAAAAACACTCGGTTTTATAGGCATTTTAGCAGGCTTGTTCGTCTTTGTAATAGTCTCTTGGATGGCTCTTGAAACAGGCGTGGAAATTTCATCTCACGCTGATTTCTGCGGTGTGTGCCACGCTATGGAACCGATGGTCAAATCTTATCACGCCTCAACTCATGGGGGAAACAATCCTCGAGGAATTATGGCCTCCTGTACAGACTGTCATGTTTCCCACGAAAATGTATTTGCCCATTTTATCGGCAAAGCCCAGTCTGGCACGCACGATGTTTGGATAACGCTTATCAAAGATGAAGCAACGCTCGACTGGCAAGCGAAAAGACTTGAGCATAATAACTACGTTTACGATTCAGGGTGCCTCACCTGTCATCGCAATTTAGAGGCCGCTACACAAGATGAAATGAAACACCAAAGCTATTTTGCAGGCACCACTGACGCGCAATGCGTAGATTGTCACGAAGAGGTTGGACACGATAATCTCAACAAATATCTACTCGAAAATAAATACAAGTACCATTTTGAGAATTAAGTATTTCTTCCTGTCTATCAATGAACTGTGGAAAGAGGTGAAAGATGAAAAACACGAAACATCTCGTAATTATCCTGACCGCCTTAGTAATCAGTTTGGGGCTGATTTCTTGCAAGGAGCAATCTGACCTTGCTCCGGCAGAGTCTAGCGAGTTCCAAGTTGCAGAGCTTACAGACGAGGCCAGAGCCTGCATAGAATGCCACGCGACTGAAACTCACGGCATTGTCGAAGATTGGGATAGAAGCCGCCACGCAGATGAAGCTGTCAGTTGTATTGACTGCCACCAGGTTGAAGCCGATTCGCCTACGGCTCTGCATGACGTTGAAGGCCACGAAGACTTGACAGTCACCGTATCTATGCTGGTTCCACCATCCGCATGTGCCGAATGTCACGAAAAGGAAGTGGCTGATTTTCACGCTAGCGGACATGAGCGTGCAGGACTTCAAGTCATTGATAAAGATTCAATGCAAACACTTATCCACGTTCACGAAGGGCAAAACCATCCTGAACTCAGTGGCGCATCTGAAGAAACCGGCTGTATGCAATGTCATGGCACCCAAATTGAAGTAGATGAGACTGGGCATCCAACCTCGGAAACCTATCCTATCGCCGGTATTGGCAATATTTACCCCAGTGGCGAGGTTGGCAATTGTGCCGTCTGCCACACCCGCCACAGCTTTGACATTGCCGAAGCTCGTAAGCCAGATGCTTGCGCTAGTTGTCATCTTGGGCCTGACCATCCCGACATTGAAATATTCGAAAACTCCAAACATGGGCAAATCTTTGCCGCCGAAGGCGAAGATTGGGTTTGGGATAGCGCTCCCGGCGAATGGGAACCAGGCGATTATCGCGCCCCAACCTGTGCCACCTGTCACATGAGCGGCATCGGCGAGCTTGAAACTACTCACAATGTCACCGAGCGTCTTTACTGGAACCTGTGGGCTAAGGTTTCCAAGGAGCGCACCGATCCAGACGTAATGGGGATGTACTACGGTGACGGAGAAGCTGGCCGCGAGACAATGGAAATGGTGTGCGGTGAGTGTCATAGCTCTACACATACCAAAAACTTCTTTGAGAGCGGTGATGGGGCGGTACAACTTTACAATGAAGCCTATTTTGCACCCGCAGAGACCATGCGTGCTGAATTGGCTGAACTGGGACTGCTGAAGGACAATCCCTGGAAGGATGAATTCCAAATCCTCTACTATCACCTTTGGCATCATGAAGGCCGCCGCGCTCGCCAAGGAGCTATGATGGCTGGCCCTGATTGGGCACATTGGGAGGGTTTCTTCATCTTACAGCAGGACCTATACAGAATGGAAGATATTTACAATCAGCGCATAGAGACGGGTGTGATCGAATAATTAAGGCTCTTTCGGAATTCACGGGGTAGATGTCATTGCGAACCTCCGTTTTCGTTGTGCGTGCCATTGGCAGGAGGTGCGGCAATCCTCCAGATAGCCAGGGTGGCTGCCTCGTCACAAAAGACGTTCCTCGCCGCGACATATTGGTTTGGAAAGTGTCTACATATTTGTGAACCACCCCAAAACTTCCTGTCTAAATAGACAGGAAGTTTTGGCTTTAAGTGTCATCAGTTATCCAGATTATATATTTCACATAGCCGGCGGATTGCCGATAATGGACGTTGGCAGCACCGTGCGCCCCTCAGAGCGCACCAATTTTGGTCTCTTCAAATGTGCCTCGTTGTATATACTTAGTTCTATGTTATTGTTCGCGGAGGGTATTTGATACTCCATGCCGAAAATTTAAGAGATCGTAAGACTGTTGCGCAAAGTCTTAGACCCACTAACGTCAATATGCAAGAATTAATAACTTAGTAGTGAAATATTTGCCAAAAAGAAGTATCCCTTTATGTTTATGTTCATGCCGTAGGCACGCATGTGAAGCACGCAAAGTGAGCGAAAGAAAAACTTTGTGTACTTTGTGCCTTTAGGATGAATAATTTTTTTAGTTCTGTCTTGTTCGTGTTAGAATGAGAACAGAAAAAACTTATCTTGTGGAAAATAAAAATATGACAGAAATAAACCAATTCGAAACTAACCCTCAGAGCGGCAGTAAAGCCAAGTTCATCATTGGTGGAGTGCTGATTGTAGCAGCTATCATCTACCTCATAGCCTCATCCGCCACAGCTAACGCACAATATTTCTTAACTGTAGAAGAAACTCTGCAAAAAAGCGCAACTGGAGAACTTGGTGACCGTGATTTGCGCATTTCTGGGGCTGTAATTGGAGACACAATCAACTATAATCCTCAGACCCTGGAATTATCATTTACAATTGCCCACGTTCCAGGCAGCAAAAAAGAACTGGAGGCTGAGGGGGGGCTAGCAATTGCTTTACACAACGCGGTCAATGACCCCTATCGTCCACGCTTGAGGGTTGTTCACAATGGCCCCATGCCCGACCTGTTGCAAGATGAGGCTCAAGCTATCATCACTGGAAACCTCGAAGGGGAAGTCTTTTACGCTGATGAACTTCTCCTAAAATGCCCTACCAAGTACGAAGAATCTATCCCCGAACAGGTGGAATAAACTTATCGCTTTAGCGACCAGCTTAATACAACAATTTTCATGGAGTAAACTTTATGGCCCTCGATATAGGCTTTGGTTCCCTTACCATCACATTTCTAGTTACCCTTTACGCAGTTGGGGCAGCTATTTACGGAGAACGCAACAAAAATGATCGATGGATAGATAGCGCACGTAACGCTATGCTGCTCACATTCCCTTTATTGACAATTTCCATCATCAGTATCATATATCTCATACTCACAAACCAATTCCAAGTGAACTACGTTGCACATGTAAGCAGCTTAAGTATGCCTGTTTATCTCAAAATCACCGCCTTATGGGGATCACAGGCAGGCTCGCTGGTCTTTTGGTCGTGGCTGCTGGCTGCCTTTGCCGCGGCAGTGATGCTACGCAAATGGGATAATGAGCGAGACCTCTTGCCGTGGGTGATAATCATCACCGCGGGAACGCTGGCCTTTTTTCTCTTTCTAAATGTGTTCTTTGAAAATCCTTTCGCTCGGTTGTGGCAATCCGTCCAGGGCGTTACTGTATCTATGTTTGCCCCGTCCGGTGCCATTCCTTACATCCCCGCTAACGGGCAAGGGTTAAACCCACTTTTGCGCCATCCAGGCATGATTATCCATCCCCCTGCTCAATATTTGGGGTTTGTATCCTGTATTATTCCCTATGCCTTTGCGATGGCCTCTTTGATAACCGGTAGAAAGGACGACAACTGGATATATATATCACGGCGCTGGACGCTGTGGGCGTGGGTATTCCTCTCCCTGGGATTGGTGCTGGGCATGCGTTGGGCCTATGATGTACTGGGATGGGGAGGGTACTGGGGCTGGGATCCCGTTGAAATTTCGGCATTATTGCCCTGGCTAACGGGAACAGCCTTTTTACATTCCGTGATGATCCAGGAAAAACGAGGTATGTTCAAGCAGTGGAATATGGTGCTGATAATCCTCACCTACGACCTGGTTATCTTCGGTACATTCCTAACCCGTTCGGGGGTTCTCTCATCAGTACACGCCTTTTCAACAAGTGCCATTGGGCCGCTGTTCTTTGCTTTTATTGCTCTCACTCTAACGGCTTCGCTGGGATTATTGCTCCACCGGTGGGATGATCTCAAATCAAATAATGAACTAAAATCCTTTTTCTCACGGGAAGCTCTTTTCCTCCTCAACAATTTATTGTTCATGGGCGTTCTGGTTACCTCTTTTTGGGGCGTCATTTTCCCTTTGATTTCAGAGTTAGTCTCTGGGCAAAAAGTCACGGTAGGGCCGCCTTTCTACGAAAGAGCCACGGCGCCTTTATTGGGAGGATTAATGCTTTTGATGGGTGTGGCCCCACTTTCTGTCTGGGGATATTCCTCATGGAAAACCCTAGGGCGTTCAATCTGGAAGCCGTTTTTGGCTTCTCTGCTCACAATTCCAGTTGTCTTCTATCTTGGCATCTGGAAACCTTGGTACGCGATAGTTGCTTTTTGGATGGTTGGATTTGTGATTGCGGTGACGGTTTACGAATTTTGGTGTGGAACTATAAGTCGTATGAGGCGGTTTAAAGAAAATTTCTTCGTTGCTCTCTGGAAATTGGTTACGCGCTATCGTCGTCGATACGGTGGATACATCATCCACTTGGGCATGGTTCTGATGGCATTGGGCATTATTGGCATTGAAATGTTCCAAACAGATACTCAAGGAACAATTGATGTAGGTGAGTATTTACAACTTGACGAATACACGATGACTTTTGATGATATAGCTATTTTTGATACTAACGATGGGCGTTATGTAACCCGCGCAGTAGTGGGCATTTTCAAAAACGATGAAAAAGTGTCTGAGCTGTACCCTCGGCGAGACTACTTTTATGATGCACGGCAATATGTGACCGTTCCTGGGATGCGCAGCACGCTGGCTGATGAATTTTACGTCATCCTTGTAGACCTTGATCCCATTACACGGGCCATAGCTACCTTCAAAATTTACCATAATCCACTAGTAAAATGGATGTGGGTTGGCTCCTGGGTTTTTATAGTCGGTTTTATTGTTACTGTTTGGCCGGATAAAAAACCCCATACTCGCCGCTGAAATTGCGCCATTTCTTGAGGACTCAAAAATGAAAAAATTCATAAAGCAAATTCATGTCATCCTTTTGAGTATTATGTTCCTTTCCTTGGCCTTTCCGCATGTCGTCACCGCGCAAGACCCTACGCCTTCCGATGATGATGTCAACGACATCGCCGAACAACTTTATTGTCCTGTTTGCGAGAATATTCCCCTTGATGCGTGTGCCACTCAGGCGTGCGTGCAATGGCGGGGCATTATCCGCGACAAGTTGGCCGAAGGCTGGAGTGAAGACGAAATAAAACAGTATTTTGTAGATCAATACGGTGACCGCGTTCTGGCAGAACCTCCCCTGCGGGGGTTGAATTGGCTGGTATATATTGTGCCCCCGGCGGCTTTTCTAGCTGGGGCATATATGCTATATAGGAATTTTCGAACTCCTAAAGCAGCCAATGGGAAACAAGGCACTGGGCATAAACAAGATGCCTCATCAAAGGCAAAAACCGAACCAGAAATAGATAACTATATCGCAAAGTTGGAAGAAGAACTGCGTAATCGGTAAATACAAGGATTGAATCTATGAAAAAAATATTAATTTGGGCAGGTTTAGCCGCCCTATTATTACTCTTAGCCATAGGCCTAAAAAGAGCTCAACAAGGACAGATTGGTGTTGGAGAGATGGCCCCAGACTTTACCCTAACCGCTTTTGACGGAGAAGAATATCACCTAGCGGACTTTAAAGGCCAAGTAGTTGTCGTCAACTTTTGGGCTTCATGGTGCGTGACCTGTAAACCAGAAGCTGAAGATTTGGAAAGCGCCTGGCGGAAATACCAAGGCGATGTCATTTTCTTGGGCGTGGACTACGTAGACACCGAGAAAGAAGCCAAAGCCTACCTAGAAGAAGCAAACGTCACCTACCCCAACGGCCCCGACAAACGCACATTAATTTCCCAAGCCTATCGCGTAACTGGCGTCCCCGAAACCTTCATCATAGACAAAAGCGGAAAAGTAGCCTATGTCCAAATTGGCCCTTTTCGATCATATAACGAAATTATTTTTCTAATTGAGCCACTGCTAAATAAGTAAAACGTGAGACGTGAAGACGTGAAACACTCGTCACGCATCACTCATCACTCGTCACACATCACTTCTAAAAAGGTAAACCACTATGAACTCTGGTTCCATATCTATCATTTTGGCAATTTTCCTTCTGGTAGCTTTGTATATCAGCCAGCCTTTCCTGAGAGTGGGAACTTCAAAGGACCGGAAATATGAAAGCGAATATCCCCGCCTGATGGCAGAGAGGGAGCGCATCCTTGACGCAATTGAGGAATTAAACATTGACTGTGAGTTGGGCAAAATAGCAGAAGAAGATTATCAGCGACAGAAGCAATTGCTCCTCAAGCAAGGAGCGGAAGTCCTCCGGCATCTCGACAAGCTTGAGCAAAATGAGAACACATCATGATCGTTGTCCGTAACCTGCTAAAACGCTTTGGCCCTAAAATAGTACTCCGGCAGTTGAATTTTGACGTAAAAGCCGGCGAGTTTGTGGGATTACTCGGCCCCAACGGGGCTGGCAAAACCACATTTTTACGGATTCTCGCCTCCCTCTCCCGCCCCGCCTTTGGGCAAGTGCAAATCGCCGGGTTCCAGCTCCCCGCCCAAGCGGCTCAAGTCCGCCGCAGGCTGGGCGTGGTCTCCCATCAGCCATTACTCTACGATGACCTCACCGCCGAGGAAAATCTCTGGTTTTACGGGCGGATGTATGCCCTTGTGGATGTGAAATCCCGCGCGGAAGAAGTGCTCAATTTGGTGGGACTCCATCCCCGGCGAGCAGACCTGGTGCGCACATTCTCGCGGGGGATGCGCCAACGTTTAGCCATCGGGCGGGCGGTGCTGCATAACCCGGACGTAATGCTCTTCGACGAGCCTCACACCGGCCTAGACCAAGACGCTTGCGCCATGCTAGATGCCGTTCTGAGTGAAATTGCCGCTCGCGGACGCACGGTGGTAATGACTTCGCACGATTTAGCCCGCGTGGCAGATTTGGCCTCGCGCTTTGACGTTCTCTCACGAGGCAAAATCGTGGCTTCGGAGACACGGGAAGAGGTCGGGGGCGATAATCTTCTGCGTTTTTACCGCCAAGCCGTAAAAGGAGGTGACTAATGTTTGCCCGCTTTAAAAGCTACCTCCGAGCGTTAGCAGCCATCGTCTGGAAAGACCTAGCCGCCGAATTGCGCAGCCGCGAATTGCTTTCAGCTATGCTGGTTTTTGCTTTGTTAGTCATTCTCATTTTCAACTTCGCTCTGGAGCTGGACATAAGAGCGCGAGATTCGGTAACGGCTGGAATCTTGTGGGTCACGTTTGCTTTTGCTGGAACTCTGGGCCTAAACCGCTCTATGGCCTCCGAAAAGGATCGCGGCTGCTTAGACGGCCTATTGCTGGCTCCCGTAGACCGCAGCGCGATTTATTTTGGCAAAGCTATTGGCAATCTCATTTTCATGTTCATCGTCGAAATTATTGTCCTGCCCGTCTACAGCGTGTTGTATAATATCAACCTCTTTCAGCCGGGTCTAATTTTGGTGATTTTGCTGGGATCTGTCGGTTACGTGGCGGTGGGGACATTGCTGGCAACCATGGCTGTTCAAATCCGCACCCGCGATATTATGCTCCCCATTTTGCTTTTCCCTTTGGCAATTCCCGTCCTCATAGCCGCTGTCAAGGCCAGTGATGGCTTCTTACAAGCTTTCCCGCTGGCCGATATTATGCCATGGCTGAATTTGCTTATTGCCTATGATATTATCTTTATAGCCATTGCTTTTATGACTTTCGATTATGTAGTTGAGGAGTGAAGAGTGATGAGTGATGAGTAAGGTCATGTTTTATCGCGAAGCATCCCCGTAGGGGGACTTTTTACTCATTACGTTTTACTTTTAGTTATCAGGAGATTTCTTTATGACAGAAAAACCCCGTTTGCTTAAACTCTTGGATACCTTAACCATTATCTTTATGCTTGCTGCCGCGGGCCTGGTTTTCTTTTACGCGCCGGTAGAAAAGATTATGGGCCAAGTTCAAAAAGTGTTTTATTTTCACGTGGCGAATGCTTGGGTTGGGATGTTGGGCTTTACGGTTGCCGCTGTGATGGGTGGCATTTATTTATGGAAAGGGGAGAAAAAATATGATGCTGCCGAGTTCGCAGCTGTAGAAATTAGTTTTGTTTTCTTTTTGGTTGCCATTATCTCCGGCTCAATTTGGGCGCGTCCGGCTTGGAACACGTGGTGGACATGGGACCCGCGCCTAACCACTGCTTCTATCGTGGAGCTGATTTACGCCGCTTACCTCCTCCTTCGCCGGGGGATAGATGACCCCGACCGGCGGGCGCGTTACTCGGCCATTTACGCTATTTTTGGGTTTCTCAGCGTCCCCTTGACGTTTATCTCTATCCGTCTGCTCCGCACCATTCACCCCGTGGTGGTAGGAGGTTCTGACGCCGCGGCCCAAGGCGGCTTCAACATGACCACGCCCATGAAAATAACTTTCTTTTTCGGTCTTTTCGCGTTCTCTGTCTTTTTTGCGGATTTGCTCTGGCATCGCATCCGTTTGGGAGCACTCCAAGAGAAAATCGAGAACTTACGTTGGCACACGAGCTAAACAGCAACGTTCAAATCCCTCAGACTTCCGAAGTCTAGGTCTAATTACGCAGGAGAAATAACTATGTTTTCACCATTAGCTACAGCAGATACTTTAAATTATATGATTGCGGGTTACGCGGTGATTTTTGGGGCCATGTTGGGATATGTCGTGAGCTTGATCATCCGCTACCACAAAGCGAAGCAAGAACTTTCTAACCTAGAAGAACTTTGAGTAAGTGTAACGCGCTTTAGAAGTGCATTGCGCCTACCACATATTCTAGTAAAATATCTGCGGACATGCTATAACCTGTAAATAAAGGACAAAATTATGCTCCTCGAGTTCGTTTCCCTTACAAGACGCAATCACGGCTTAGAACACGCCACCATGAACTTTTTGGGTTCAAAATATCCTCGCCGCCCTTTCGCTGGACATTCCGATTGGCGCGGTTTTTGGATTATGGGGGATATTGCAACCCCTGAGCTTCTTGAAGTGGTTCAACAAGCCCTAAACGCTTTGCAATCTGGGCGGCACGACTTGGCTATTCATGCCAATTGCGGCACTAATTTGGTTGTTTCGGGGGCTATGGCCGGGATGGCGGGCGTGGTGGGAATGGTGGGCGCAGGGGAAGAGCGCCGCGCCAAATTGGATAGGATTCCCCTGGTGATCACTCTAGCCACGCTGGCGTTGATGCTTTCCCGTCCGGTGGGCCTCTGCTCCGGAAGCACCTAACCACCAGCGGCGATCCCCAAAATCTAAGAGTAATAAAAATAATTCAGCATAACCAGGGTAAATTGACCGCGCACCGAATTAGCACCAAAGGCTAATATGAGTAATTCTCCTCCTGCTATTTACATTCTCTACGGTGATGACGAATTCGCCATCCATACGTTTGTGAATGATTTTAAGGCCAAGTTGGGAGAATCGGCCAGCGTAGATATGAATGTTAGCACCCTGAATGGAGCTTCTACCTCTGTTGAGAAGTTAACCTCTCTTACGCACGCTATGCCCTTTTTATCAAAGCGGCGGATGGTCATTCTTGAAAATCCTCTCGCTCTGGCAAAGGGAGCCTCGCAAAGGAAAAAGTTTCTTGCCAATTTGGAGTCTATTCCTAATACTACCGCGTGCGTGCTGAAAATTGAGCGTTCGCTAAAGACTAGCCATTGGCTGCTAAAATGGGCCAAGGCCCAAGGGAAGCGCGTGTTCGTCAAGGCTTTGTCTCTTCCTCAGGGGGCCGGCATGACCCGTTGGATACAGAAACAGGCCCAGACCTCGGGCGGGGAATTTACCAACCAGGGAGCGTCCCGCTTGGCCGCGCTAGTGGACGAGAATCCTCGCTTGGCTGACCAAGAGATTGAAAAATTGCTCGCTTATGTTAATTACGAACGGCCAGTGACTGCTGAAGATGTGGAGCTGCTCACCCCAGACGTTCGCCCCGGCGATGTCTTTGCCATGGTAGACGCCATTAGCTACAAGAACGGCGAAAAGCTTTTGCGTTTGCTCCCCCGCTTGTTGGAAGAAAACCCCCCTCTTCATTGGTTTGGAATGATCATCCGCCAATTTCGCCTTTTGTTACAGGTTAAGGAAATGCTAAACGAAGACGCGGGGGCTAATAATTTAAGTATCGCCAAAAAATTGGGCGTTCACCCTTACCCTATTAAAAAGCTCATTCCCCAAGCAAAGTTTTTCTCGCTTAAAGACCTAGAGCAAATTTACCATCAGCTCCTTGAAATTGATGAAGCCATGAAAACGGGCGAGCTGGAACATACCCTCGCTTTAGATATGCTGATAGTAGCTCTTACAACGTGAGAATGTGCCGAGGATGCAGCTTCCCTAATTACCTCATTACCTCATCATCCAATTCCCTAGTTTACCAACCCCAATATACCAACCTATGCTAAAACCAATCAAAAAAATCCACCTAAACAACGGCCTGCAAATTATGCTTAAAGAAATTCATACCGCGCCTATTATTAGCCATTGGCTGTGGTACCGTGTTGGCTCACGTGATGAGATTCCGGGGAAGACCGGTGTCTCGCACTGGGTTGAGCACATGCAATTTAAGGGCACGCCCAAGTTCCCCGCCGATGAAATAGAAACGGCTATCTCGCGAACCGGCGGAATACGTAACGCCTTCACCTATGTAGATTGGACCACTTACTACGAAACCATGCCAGCCGATAAAATTGACCTCGCTCTTCAGTTTGAGGCAGACCGCATGACGAACAGTTCTTTTGATCCCGCTGAGGTCAAATCGGAACGCACGGTGATTATATCTGAACGCCAGGGCCGAGAAAACAGCCCTGGGTTCTTGCTCAGCGAAGCCATTCGGGCTGCCGCTTTTCGCGTGCATCCCTATCACCACGAGATAGTTGGCGACATGATAGATTTAGAAACCATGACCCGCGATGACCTGTACGATCACTACCGCGCTTATTACCAACCCAATAACGCCATCCTTACCATTGCCGGGGATTTCGAGACCGAGACCATGTTAGAGCGCGTTAGGGAACTGCACTCCGCCATTCCTGCAAGAGACACGCCTCCCCCGCGAGTCAACCGTCCAGAGCCAACTCTGCGCGGCGAGCACCGTCTCACCGTGGAGGGGCCAGGCGAAACCACCATGGTGGAAGTCGCCTACCGTACCCCAACCGCCACTAATCCAGACTTCTTCGCTCTCTTAGTTTTAGATAGTTTGCTCACGGGCGCCAGCGGTTTGAACCTCTTTGGGGGCGGCGGAATCTCTAACAAAACTTCCCGCCTTTACACATCCATGATAGAAGAAAAAAACGTTGCTGTTGATGTGATGGGCGGGCTGCCCGCAACCATTGATCCGTTCTTACAAAGCATCCATTTTATTGTTCACCCGCAAAAAACAGTCGCGGAGGCTTTAGCCGTCATGGATGGAGAAATTCAACGCCTTCAAGATACGCCTCCTGATCGTCAAGAAATTGACCGCGCCGTAAAACAAACCCGCGCCTTATTTGCCTACGGCGGAGAGAGTATCACTAACCAAGCTTTTTGGATGGGTTTTTCAGAGATGTTTGCCTCTTACGAATGGGTTGTAAAATATGTAGACAGCCTAGCCAGTGTCACCCCCGAAGACGTACAGCGCGTGGCGCAAACGTATTTACAGCCCAAAAACCGCCTCATTGGCACTTATTTACCTAAAAACGAGAAGATGACAGCATGAAACAACATACTTTCGCCCCTCTTAAAAAATCTTCGCTTCCCGGCCCAGATGACATTACCCGTGTTCAACTTCCCAACGGTATCACCATTCTTGTTCGCCCTAATTTTAACTCTATGTCGGTTTCTATTAGCGGTTATCTTCACGCCGGGAGTCTCTACGAACCGCTCGAAAAACTGGGGCTAGCGGATTTTACGGCTACCTGCCTTACGCGCGGCACCGAGCGATACACCTTTAAAGAAATTTACGATAAACTAGAATCTATTGGCGCTAGTTTTGGCTTCAGCAGCGGTACGCACACGGCTGGTTTCGGGGGCAAATCGCTAGCCAACGACCTGGATACACTTCTAGAAATACTTGCCAGCGGCCTGCGAGAGCCTACTTTCCCCGCCCAGCCCGTAGAAATCATCCGTTCCCAATTTCTAACCTCACTTGCCCTCCGCGCCCAAGACACCGGCGAAATGTCATCTATACTCTTTGATGAAATTATCTACGAAGGGCATCCTTACAGCTATCCCACAGATGGAAACCCGGAAACAATTCAAGCTATTCAGCGAGATGATTTGGCGGACTTCCATGCCCGACACTATGGCCCAAGGGGAATGGTGATCGCCGTTGTGGGAGCGGTGACGCCCGATGATGCCATTAGGCGTATTTCTGAAACCCTGGGCGATTGGGCTAATCCCCAGCAGCCCGAAGAGGCAACTGTTCCTCCGGTTCACCCCCTAAAGAGAACTATCGCCAAACACATCTCCATCCCAGAGAAAAGCCAAACCGATATTATTATGGGCGTGGTCGGGCCTCCCCGCCGCTCTCCAGACTACATGCCCGCAAAAGTAGGTAACAGCGTGCTGGGGCAATTTGGCATGATGGGACGCATTGGAAATACCGTAAGGAGCAAAGCGGGCTTGGCTTATTACGCCTATAGCGCGGTGAGTAGCAGCATTGGCCCCGGAGCGTGGTACGTTTCTGCTGGCGTTAACCCTCTAAATACAGAAAAGGTCATTAAACTTATAAAAGCTGAGGTTAAGCGTTTTATTCAAGAGCCAGTATCTGCGGAGGAATTAAGTAACAGCCAATCTAGCTATATTGGGAAGCTCCCTTTGGCGCTAGAATCTAATGCGGGCGTGGCGGAGGCTCTCCTCTCCCTGGAACGTTACGACCTGGGGCTGGATTATTACCACCACTACGAGGAAACCATCCGCGAAGTCACTCCGCAAAGTGTACTCAATGTAGCGCAAAAATATCTCGACTTGGATCGTTTTGCTATTGCCACCGCTGGCTCGGGAGTGGGTGACTAGGGACTAGGTAACAGGTTCTTTTATACCCTTTGCACCATTTCATTATGAACTTATCCACTGGAGTCGACTTAATTGAAATAGAACGCATCAGGCAAGCCATAGACCGGCACGGCGAGCGTTTTCTGAACAAGACGTTCACTCCTGGGGAACAGGCTCAGGCCGGGGGAAAACCCGCCAGCCTTGCCGCCCGTTTCGCGGCCAAAGAAGCGGCGGCGAAAGCTCTGGGCACGGGGATTGGGGAAGTGGGTTGGCTCGATATTGAGGTGGTTTCCATCCCCAGCGGAGAGCCGATGCTCAAGCTTCATGGTCACGCCCAAAAACTGGCCGCCGAACTCGGTTACAAAACGTGGTCGCTCAGCCTCAGCCATTCGCGCGGGCTGGCTATTGCAATGGTGGTTGCGCTGGGGGAATGCACCCACTCTGTTCCGCAACACGAGGAAAGATAAATAGGTTCTTCAAGAAATAGCGGGGCTGCAATTAACAAATTAACCAAATTATGTCGCTGCGAGGAATGTCTTTTATGACGTGGCAGCCTCCTGGGGGATTGCCACACCTCCAGAAAACGGAGGTTCGCAATAACATCTACCTCACTATTCCGATAAATAAAGTGCCAACCCCATAAACCACAAACCCTGCCGCGTAAAATTTCGGCAGGGTTTATATTTTAATTCAAGCAAATATTAGTCTTTACGTCCCAGACTGCCAGGAGTTGAGATAAGTGTGCTGCTCTTCGGTGAGCGTGTCAATTTGCACACCCATAGCTTCCAATTTCAGGCGGGCAATTTCGGCGTCAATATCTGCGGGAACGCCGTAAACTATATTCTCCAATTCCTCGGCGTGTTTGACCATGTACTCGGCGCTAAGGGATTGGTTCGCGAAAGACATATCCATCACGCTGGCGGGGTGGCCTTCGGCGGCAGCCAAGTTGATGAGACGGCCATCTCCTAAAAGATTGAGTACGCGCCCATCTGCCATTTCGTATTGCTTCACAAAAGGACGGGCTTGGTGCTTAGAAACTGCCATTTCCTCTAAAGCGGGGATGTTAATTTCAACGTTGAAATGCCCAGAATTAGAAATAATAGCACCGTCTTTCATAACTTCCATGTGATGTCGGTCAATGACGTGAATATCACCTGTCAGAGAGCAGAAAATATCGGCAATAGAAGCCGCTTCCATCATGGGCATAACACGGAAACCATCCATCACGGCCTCAAGGGCTTTGAGTGGGTCAACTTCAGTGACGATCACGTTCGACCCCATCCCCCGCGCACGCATTGCCAAGCCGCGAGCGCACCAGCCATATCCGCCAACGACAAAGTTCTTTCCAGCCAATAGAACGTTGGTGGCGCGAATGATGCCATCAATGGTAGATTGCCCTGTCCCATAGCGATTGTCGAAAAAGTGCTTGGTCATGGCATCATTAACAGCAACCACGGGGAACTTCAGCGCCCCATCAGCGGCCATAGCTTTTAGGCGGATAACGCCAGTGGTGGTTTCTTCGGTGCCTCCAATAATATCTGGCAAAAGGTCGCTATATTCTTTGTGCAAAGTGCTGACCAAATCAGCTCCATCATCCATGGTGATGTGGGGTTTGTGATCAATGGCGGCTTTGATGTGTTTATAATAAGTAACGTTGTCTTCGCCTTTGATGGCGTGTACGGGGATCTCGTTGTGCATCACCAATGAAGCGGCTACATCGTCCTGGGTGGAGAGGGGGTTAGAGGCCACCAGCACCAGATCGGCACCGCCGGCTTGGAGGGTTTTCGCTAAATTGGCGGTCTCGGTGGTGACATGCAAACAGGCCGACATGCGAATGCCCTCAAAGGGACGCTCTTTCTCAAAGCGTTCTTTTATAGAACGCAACACAGGCATTTCACGCTCGGCCCATTGAATTCGTCTGCGGCCGCCCTCGGCGAGGGATTTATCTTTTATATCATAGTTGTCCATAGTTTCTCCTAAGTTGGTAAATTTGTATGTTGGTAAGTTGGTATATTGGTAAGTTGGTGAGATTGGTAGATTGATCATAAACGCTGCCAAGGTACCAGTTTCCCAATTTCCCAGTCTACCGGTTTCTCAATATGCCAAGTCTCCCGTCATCGTCAAAGTGTTCTCTAAAGCGAGAGATGTACTCTTCTTTAGTGTAATGATGGCTTTGAGGGCCGTCAGTTTCTAGGCAGTAGGTGGCGGCTAGAGCGCCCATTTGCCCGCATAGCTCCCAGCCTAGGCCATGACTGTAACCAGAGAGGAATCCTCCCCTAAAAGCATCTCCTACGCCGGTGGGGTCAACCACCTTGCGCGGGGGAACGACTGGGATATGGTATTCTTCGTCATCCACGTAAATGGTGGCACCCTCTTCGCCGCGCGTCACGATTAGGAAACGGACACAACGCCTGATTTCCAGGGGGGACATCCCCGTGCTTTTTTGCACCAGGCTAAATTCATAGTCATTCACGCACAGGGCCAAAGCTCCCTCCACGCCGCGCCGAATATCTTCCCCATCCAAACGCACAATTTGCTGGCTGGGATCGTAAAGGTACGGAATTTCCAAAGCCTGAGCTTCTTCTACGTAGCTGATCATGGCAGTCGGGTCGGTGGGAGCAATCACCACCAGGTCGGGGGTATCTGTCAAATCTGCTAGAGAAAGTTGCACGTCAAAACTCATAGCGCCGGGGTAAAAGCTGGCAATTTGAGCATTGGAGCGGTCGGTATTGGCGAAAAATGAAGCTGTGAATTCGCCGGGGATAACGCGAATCCCAGAGACGTCTACGCCTTGTTCTACAAGCCACGCGCGGTAATCCGAGAAATCCTCTCCCACCGACCCCATGACCATGGGGTGCTCACCCAACAAGGCCAAAGTGTAGGCAATATTGGGCGCGACGCCTCCCCTGCGCTTGACCATGCCATCCACCAAAAAAGAAAGGCTGATGGATTCGAGCTTGTCGGGGAGAATGTGATCCTTGAAGTAACCAGGGAAAGTCATTAAGTAATCGTAGGCTATTGAGCCAGCTAAGGTTAGTTTCATAGTTTGTTAGTTGAGTAGTTTATTAATTTGGTGGTGAGGTGGTTAGGCACGATTCACTGCTTTGGGTAGATTTTCGCCAAATGGGGGATAAACAACGCCGTTTTCAGTGACAATGCCCGTTATCAGGCGGTGGGGAGTGACGTCAAAGGCCGGGTTGCGGGCGGATGCGCCGGCGGGGGAGGTTTTCTGCCCCTTGAGGGTGAGTGCCAAAACCTCGGCCTCTTCGCGCTCTTCGATGGGTATTTCTTCTCCCGTGGCGAGGGTGAGGTCAATGGTAGAGACGGGGACGACAGAGTAAGCGGGGATGCCGTTATCGTGAGCGGCCAGGGCCAGCATATAAGTGCCAATTTTATTGGCGACATCGCCGTTGGCAGCCACCCTATCCGCGCCGAAGAAAACTTTTTGAACCTGTCCCGTATGCAGGAAATGTCCCGCCGCATTGTCGCTGATGATATCGTAGGGGATGCCGTATTGCTCCAATTCCCAGGCCGTGAGGCGTGCTCCCTGTAACCGAGGGCGAGTCTCATCCACCAAAACGTGAATGCTCTTCCCTTGCGTGTGGGCGGTGCGGATCACCCCCAAGGCGGTGCCCCAATCTACGGTGGCCAGTGCGCCGGTGTTGCAGTGGTGAATGATGGTATCGCCATCTGCAATCAATTCCGCGCCGTGGCGGGCCATGCGTTTGTTGATTTCTACATCCTCATCGGCAATGCGCTGGGCTTCAGCCAAAACGGCTTGGCGGAGTTCTTCTACGCTCCCCTTTACAGGGGCTACGGTTTTCAAGACTCTGTCCAATGCCCAAGCTAAATTGACGGCAGTGGGGCGGGCTTTGCCTAGAAACGCGGCGGCTTCTTTCAAATCGTGGTGCAGTTCATCCACAGTTGACGCCGAGGATTGAAAAGCCGCCACTGCCAGGCCAAATCCAGCCGCTCCGCCAATAGCTGGCGCCCCCCGAACAACCATATCAGTAATAGATTGAGCAACCGCCTGGTAGGTGTCAAATTCGACAATTTTGAACTCAACCGGCAGCAAACGCTGGTCAATCATTTCTAAAAGATTTTTTTCATAATTCCATTTTAGTGTTCGCATTTTTTCCTCTCTCTGAGACTCTGATGTGCAACACGTCCAAAAGCAGCTGCAATGCACATCTCTTTTTTTTCACACGAGGTATATCTTACCATGAATTGAGTGATGAGGTAACGAGGTGATAGGGTAAGGTCAGGGCAAGGTATGCTAAAAAATTGGGCTCATATATGAAAAATGTGCAAAACGACATGAACGTCGTCCTACGAAACCGTAACGCGATATTTATATCGCCTTTTATTGCACACATTCAACAGATGAGCCAAAAGTTGTTGTCATATTGACTACGTTTAATTTAAAAACCTCGGAAGTCTCGGAGACTTCCGAGGTTTCCGACTCCAATAGTCACTAAGGTAGCGCGGGGCAAGCTACAAACAAATCTACCAGTTTCCCAATATACTGCTCCCCAGTTTCCCAGTACACATTGACGCGAAACCAAGAAAGCAGTAAAATCTGGACAGGCTAGACAGACTTGGAGGTAAACCATGAACACAATTTGGCAAATGCAAGAGGCTAAGAACAAACTCAGCGAAGTCGTTGACCGCGCCCTTAGCGAGGGGCCGCAGTTCATCACCCGTTGGGGAAAAAATACGGCTGTAGTTATCTCTCATCCCGAATATGAGAATTTACGCGCCTCGCAGGATAAACTCTCGGAATTCTTTCGGGCCTCTCCCCTGGCCGGTATAGAGCTAGAGCGAGATGAGAGTATGCCACGCGCTGAGGTGGAGTTGTGAACTTTCTACTCGACACCTGTGTCATCTCTGAATTGGTCTCAAAACAACCTAATCTTAAAGTTGTCGCTTGGATCGATTCTCTGAACAGTGAGCGGGTTTACTTAAGCGTCATTACTATTGGGGAAATCGTCAAAGGAATCGAAAAGCTGTCGGAATCGAAGCGCAAAGAAACACTAAGGGCGTGGCTTGAGCATGATTTACTGGCTCGTTTTCACGGGAAAATCATTTCTTTGGGCATAGATGATCTCATAGCGTGGGGCACCCTCACCGCCGAGGCAGAACGCAAGGGACACCCCATGCCTGCTATCGACTCATTAATAGCCGCCATTGTCCTAAACCACGGTATGACGCTGGTCACGCGCAATGTAGGGGATTTTGCGTCAACGGGAATAGAAATCGTCAATCCGTGGGAGTAGATGCGAAGGAAACAGGAAAGCAGGATAACACAGAGCAATCGATGCTGGCATACACAACCGACCTAAGGTATGTTAAAAAGTTGTTGTCATATTGACTACGTTTAATTTAAAAACCTCGGAAGTCTTAAAGACTTCCGAGGTTTCCGACTCCAATAGTCACTAAGGTAGCGCGGGGCAAGCTACAAACAAATCTACCAGTTTCCCAATATACCAACCCATGCTATACTTACCCTCATGAAACACATAGCCCGCTCTTCTCTCATTATCAGCATCTTCGCGGTATCCGAAAAACTATTAGGCGCAGTCAGACACATCATTGTTGGGCGCGTATTTGGCCTCTCAGCCGAGCTAGACGTGTTCAATGCCGCCAACAATATCCCCGACCTGATCTTTGCCCTCATCTCAGGGGGAGCGCTGGCATTGGCTTTCATTCCTGTGCTTTCTGAATACCTGGAAGAAAAAGGCCACACCGCTACCTGGAAATTATTCTCTCAGATCACAAATTTAGTTTTTATTGTTTCGGCAGTTCTCTCTGTTCTTGTAGCTGTTTTCGCCAAGCAATTGGTCGCTTGGGAAATTGGCATCGCGCCCGGGTTCAATGCCGCCCAACAAGCGCTCGTGGTGAATTTGATGCGCCTTAACTTAATTGCCACTCTCTTGTTTTCGCTTGGGGGACTGGCTGTCGCCGGGTTACAGGCCAACCAACACTTCCTTTGGCCAGCCATCGCGCCCACCATGTACGACATCGGCGCGCTCATCGGCGTCCTCTTCTTCTCTCCAAAAACCGGCTTTCAAATTGGCTCTATCACCCTGCCCACGCTAAAATTAGGGGTTTACGGTCTGGTGTATGGCGTAATTTTGGGCGCGGCTCTATTTTTTTGTGTGCAAATCCCAGCCCTCGTACACTACAAATTTAAGTGGAGCCCCATCCTAAACCTTAGCGACCTTGGCGTGCAAAAAGTTCTCCGTCTCATGGGGCCGCGCGTGCTGACATTTTTCTCTATCCAACTCATTTTCATCATCCAAGATAACCTAGCCTCCCGCCTGCCAACCGGAGCCATCACCGCTTTGGTATACGGCTGGCTTTTCATGCAAGTCCCCGAAACGATGATCGGCACCGCGCTGGGAACAGCTCTTTTGCCCACTTTATCGGAGCAAATCACGCGCGGGGAAAAGGGCGAATTTCAAAAAACGTTTAGCGTTTCAATAAGGGTAATTTTGGGATTGATCATCCCCAGCGCGGTCCTCTTGGGGATAGGCGTTCGCCCCCTAGTGGGATTGCTAAACTTTGACGCCGCTGGCGCGGAGCTAGTAGTTTGGACGATTCGCGCTTACCTAACGGGAATGCTGGCTCACGCGCTCATAGAAATTGCCGCCCGCACGTTCTATGCTCAACAAAAAGCCATCGTCCCGCTTTTGGCTACAATCCTCTCCACAATAACGTTTCTCATCAGCGGAGTCATCCTCGCTCCACGCTTGGGAGCGCCGGGCATAGGGCTGGCGAACTCGCTGGCCTTTTCGCTTGAGGCCGCCCTCCTGTTGATATTATTATATCGTTCTCTGCCGCAGGGGCTTCAGATAACTTCCACGTTAACACGCACGGTCATCGGCACCGGGCTGGGAGGCGGCGTCAGTTACCTTTTGCTGCATTATCTGCCAGTTGGCCCGCTATCGGTGCCATTGGATATATTGTTCACTATGGGCGTTCTCTTGGTAGGAGTCGCGGTGGTGACTCCTTTCGTTTGGAGAGAGATGAAAGCGTTGATAAGTTTATAGAAACAGCAGGTATAATATTGGATGGAGAAAGATAATGGATCAGAAAATTTATCGGCAGTACTTAGAAAAATATGTTTTAGAAGCCTTAGAAAAGAAAAACGATAACGCATCGGCTGCCGCAGATTATTTGCAAAATAAGAAAAAAACATCTATATTCGCTAAAAATCATAAAGAAAAAGACGCGGCCCTCAAACGCGCCAGGAAACTTTTAGCAGAAACCCGTGACCGTCCCGTCTGGATCGTGCTCAAGAGCTTGGGATTGGACGAATTAGCAAAAGAAAAAATGTAGTTGCTCAAAATCACGGTGGTAGAACTGCATTGCACTTGTAAAAGTGCGTTGCAGCTCGGGTTTGATAGCCCGACTCATGGTGCAACACATCCAAAAACAGCCGCAATGCACCACTAACATTTTGAGCAATTACGAGAAAATATAGCACCCAGAAATATTACAGGAGTACCCTCATGCCTCTAACACCCCGAGAACGAGTCCTAACCACCCTCAATCATGAAGAACCCGACCGCGTCCCCATCGTCCTCGGCGTTAGCAACGCCACCGGGATAAAAATGAAAACCTACCAGGGGATAAAAGAATTGGCCGGGATAAAAGCTCCCGATGACTACATTTACCAATGGCCCGAGCTGGGAACCGCCAAAATAGACGAGGAGACAATGCGCCGCCTGCACAGCGATGTGCGCGGCGTGAGAGACCTAGAACCCGCCTCCACGCTGGAGAGAAATCGCAGCCGCGACCCTCACAGCCCCTGCATAGACTCTTGGGGAAGCGGCCAAAGCGAAATTGGTCCCGGCGATTGGTTTCCCGGTATTCACCCCATCCCCGAAGCAACCACCCTTGAAGAGATAGAAGCCTACCCCGGCTGGCCAGACATGAGCGACCCCACCCGCATTGCCCACGTCAAAGAAACCGCTAAACGCTTAGCCGAACAAAACCAATACGCCATTATGGCTACCCCCTGGCTGCTCTTCCCCCTGGAGCGCGCCTTTGCCATGCAAGGCATGGACGTCTTCCTTCTCAACCTAGCCATTTACCCCGACTTCTCCAAAGCGCTGCTCCAAAAAATAGCCGAAATTTGCAAAGAACTCATGGCTCCATTTTTAGAAGCCCTGGGCGACAATGTTGACATCATTAAAATCGGAGACGACCTGGGAACTCAGGAAAGCCTTCTCATGTCACCCAAGATGTATCGCGAAATCCTCAAACCCGTCCACGCCGACTACATCGCCTTCATCAAAAAACGCACCAAAGCCAAGGTTTTATTCCACACAGATGGGGACGTTTTCCCGCTCATTGAAGACTTTATAGAAATGGGTGTTGACATCCTAAACCCCATCCAAACCTCCGCTGGCAAAATGTCAGATTTAGCAAGGCTAAAGAAACAGTTCGGTAAAAACATAGTCTTCTGCGGCGGCATAGACACTCAGCGCGTTTTACCCACGGGAACGCCCGCCGAAGTCCGCGAGGAGGTTCGCAGGGTGATAAACATCCTAGGCCCGGGAGGCGGCTACATGGTCTCTTCTGTGCATACCGTCATGAACGACGTCCCCCCCGAAAATGTTTTGGCGCTCGTAGACGCGGTGGAGGAATTTGGTCGTTATCCATTAAGTTAATTTTTGGGGGAGGATAAAACGCCCAGCCCGGGCAACCCCTCCCCATTTGGCGAAATCTCCATCCCCACGCAAAAAACCGCCTTTTGGCGAGAGATCCGTGGGGGATGGGAATCCCGCTTATAAAAGCAGTGCCACCCCCACACATCCCAAAAAAAGACCTCCAATTTCTCTAAGAAGTCGGAGGTCTTTAAATTTCACGTTTTACGTTTTTACTGTTTCTCGTACGGTTTACCTTCTTCAGCCGGCGGCCTCGAACGTCCCACCACGCCCGCCACTACCACTATGGTTAGCAAATAGGGCGCCATCTGCAAAAATTCATGCGGAATGTAAGCGTTTATAAAGGGTAAGAGTGGCCGCAAAATTTGCATCTTCACCTGAAGAGCGTCTGCAAAGCCAAAGAGCAGCGCGGCCATGAAACCTCCCACAGGGTTCCAGTTTCCAAAAATCATGGCGGCTAAGGCCACAAAGCCTTGACCACGGGTCATGTTGTCTTCAAATGCTCCCACCACACCCAAAGAGAAGTATGCCCCGCCAATGCCAGCTATTAACCCTCCTAGAATGATGCTAACATAGCGCATGGGATTCACGTGAATACCAACTGTGTCGGCGGCGCGAGGGTGTTCTCCGCAGGCGCGCATTCTTAAGCCCCAGGGGGTGAAGAAAATGGCGTAGTTGATAACGGCCACCAAAATAAGCATGATGAACACAATGGGTGAATTCTCAAACAAGATAGGCCCTAAAAGGGGAATGTCGGCCAGTAATGGGATGCGGATAATGCTCATGTGTCCGGGGGTGCTCAATCCAAAAGGTTCCAGCAAGCGCAAGTTCAAAAAGCGGGTTGCGCCCGCCGCTAAGATATTGATTACCGTTCCAGAGATGATTTGGTCTACTTTGTATTTGATGGAGAGTACCGCGTGAACAGCGGCCATTGCGCCTCCTACTAAACTGGCGCATAGCAAGCCCATCCAGAGGCTGTCGAAAACTCCAGCAAAGGCCACGGCCGCAAATGCGCCCGAAAGCATCATGCCCTCAATGGCTATGTTGATTATGCCCGCCCGCTCGCAGAGAATGCCTGCCAGTGCCCCCAAGGTTAGAGGGGTGGCGGCGGTCAACATGCTTTGAAACATCCCCGTGATATTTAGCTTGGTGCCGCTGGTAATCCATATTAAAAAGCCAAACAACAATAAAAAGACTGCTCCCCAGGTAAGTACTACTTGGATAGAATCAAAAGCACGGATAAGACGAAGACCGGCAATAAGAATGCACATGAAGCCAACTGTGTACAGAGTCCCACGTGAAGATAGAGAGAATAAGTCGCCTAGTATATGGTCAGTGAAGATTGCTTGTTCGCCAGGTTGTGTTCCAAACCCGCCCAATACTAGGATCACGCCGCCTGCAATTAGCAAAAGCACGGCAATGATGATGTCTTTCCGATTAACTTGGGTTGGTTTAGTTGTGTCAATAGACTGAACTTGTGCTGTCATAAATATCTCCTTACGATCCCCAACCGCGCGAGAACACTGTTTGTCCAGAATCATCTCCATCGTCACTGCGCAGGCGGTAAATTGCCCGAATAATGGCAGGGGCGGCAATGAAGACAATCACTAAGGATTGAACAATTTGCACGATTTCGGTGGGAATTCCAGCTAAGGATTGCATCCGTGCCGAGCCAGCCCGCAAAACGCCAAAAAGAATGCTGGCGCCAACAACTCCAGCCGGGTTGCTTTTTCCCAACAAGGCCAGAGCAATGGCGTCAAAGCCGTATCCCGCGCTGAAGCCGAGGGCAATGTTGTGCGTTATTCCCAGCCCTTGGCTAACGCCTGCCAAGCCTGCCAACGCTCCACTTAGGAACA
Source organism: Chloroflexota bacterium (assembly GCA_003648195.1). Lineage (GTDB taxonomy): Bacteria > Chloroflexota > Anaerolineae > Anaerolineales > UBA11858 > B10-G9. The sequence goes on from QMOK01000001.1 coordinate 61,216, forward strand.
TGGCAAGGATGTAGTTTTTAGCGACATTCATGCCGCCATAACGAGCAGCGTCTGGGTTTGTGCCTACGGTGCGCAACTCATAGCCCCAAACTGTTTTGAAGAGTAACCATCCAGTAGCCGCAGCGGCTAACAGGGCAATTATAAATCCCCAGTGCATGGTGACAGGGTGGCCTAAGAATTTGGGCATGTAAGCGCTAGCAATAATCTCTTTGGTACGACAAGTTCCTTGTACGTCTTCGAGAGGGCCACATAATAGCCATTCGCTGAGGCGGAATGAGATGTAGTTGAGCATGATGGTGGTAATGACTTCATGCGCGCCAGTCTTTGCTTTTAGTACGCCTGCAATTGATGACCACAATCCAGCTGCCAAAGCGCCAGCCAAAATAGCTAGGGGCAGGTGAATGATAGCCGGCAATCCTGGGAAAGAGAAACCAATGATGACCGCTGCCATCCATCCCACACCAATTTGGCCTTCGGCGCCAATGTTGAATAGACCGGCTTTGAATCCCAAAGCCACGGCCAATCCCGCAAAGATGTAGGGAACAGATTGAACTAGACTATCGCTAGGGCCACGTACTGCGCCTAAAATTGGTTTTATGCCTTCTCCACCTATGGCACGGAAAATGGACGTTAAGATTCTGCCTGGACTTCCTAATGATCCTTGGTAAAGGGCAAGGTAGGCACGGCCTAAGTTGCTAAATGCTAGTCCTAATCCTTTTCCTATTTGTCCATTGCCTATTGCCTGATAAACGCCTTGATCGGTGAACATGATGAGTAAGCCGCCAATCACAAGCGCAGCGAGTACAGAAAGGGCGGGGATGGTTAATTGGCGCAATCGAGCAACTAGCCATTCTTTCATCCAAGGCCATCCACCATGCCGCGTTGAAAGAAAAGCCAAAACGCCTAATCCAAGCAGAAGCGTAATCGGCCAAAGTCCCAGCGCAATCAACAATATTAGAATCAGCCATTTGCTTAACAGGGCTATTATTCCCACGCACGCTGCCAGCAAAACGAGTTTGCCCCACAACGGCCAAGCGGCGATTCGGTCTTTGAAATTTTGTAAACCTTGCTGTTCTGTCAAGGTCTATGCCTCCTTTTCCATGTCCAGACGTGACCCAGCCATAAGCAGGCCTAGTTCCTGACGAGTAATTGTAGCAGCATCAACAATGGCTACAAGCTCGCCTTCGTACATCACTGCGATACGGTCAGAGAGTGCCATGATCTCATCAAGTTCAACTGAAACTAACAAAACCGCACAACCTTCATCTCTTTTTTCGATAAGACGCCGATGGATGTATTCGATTGATCCAACGTCTAATCCTCGTGTAGGTTGAGCCGCGACAAGCAATTTAATGGGGCGCGAAAATTCACGAGCAACGATGACTTTTTGTTGATTGCCACCAGAAAGCGACCCGGCCGTTAAATTAGCATTCGGCGGTCTGACATCAAATTCTTCGACTAAGCGATCTGCGTATTTGTGAATATGGTCAAATTGGAGAATGGCTTTTTCTGCAAACGGTTGCTGGTAATAAGTGTTCAATACTACGTTATCAGAGATAGGCGATGATAAAACCAAGCCATCTTGTTGCCTATCTTCGGGGACATGTGCCACGCCTAGTTCGGTAATGCGGCGCGGCGACTCGTTTGTCATCTCTTGGCCAAGGATATGAATTTGCCCTGAGATAGCAGAACGCAAGCCGGTCAGCACTTCGACCAATTCTGTCTGCCCGTTGCCTTGTACGCCTGCAATTCCTAGTACTTCGCCCTCACGCACAGATAAAGTGACGTTCTTCAAAACGACTTGTTGGCGATCATCTTCCGCGCTTAGGGACTCAACTTCTAGAACGACTTTTCCTGGCGAAGCGGGAGTTTTCTCTACAACGAGATTCACTTCACGCCCTACCATCATCTCAGCTAATTGGGCTTCTGAAGACTCTGCTGGTGTGGTCTCACCTACAACACGTCCATTTCGCAAAACAACGACCCTGTCAGCAAAGCTCATTATTTCTTTGAGTTTATGGGTAATGAAAATGATGGATTTCCCTTGTTTGACCAAGGTTTGCATAATTTGAAAGAGTTCGTCTGTTTCTTGAGGAGTAAGTACGGCCGTGGGTTCGTCCAGAATAAGAATATCGGCTTCGCGGTAAAGGGTTTTCAAAATTTCAACGCGTTGCTGAACACCAACGGGCAAATCTTCTGTTAGTGCTTGTGGGTCTACGGCTAAGCCATATTGCTCTGAAAGTTCACGAATTCGACGAGCAGCCGCGTTCCGGTCAAGGGTTGCGGTCAAAACGCGCAGGACAGGGTAAGAGGCCGCCGCGAAGAGAATTGCCAAGAAAATGTAGAGAGGGATTTTCCCTTGCATCCCTTGTATTAGGGCAAAAACCACGCCACTAATAATGCCTATGGCAGATATAATAGAAATATAAATAAGGGGTTTCTTTCTACTTAGCCAAACAAGCGCGAATATCCCCAAACAAGACCCAGCCGCTGCTCCCCCGCCGATTAATGCTGCCAGCAATCCTTGCCCCACGCCGCTGAGTTCTATAATGCTCCCAATGAATGAGAGCAATGCTACAACGCCGCTAACAATCCAAAGGGTTAGCCAAGAAAACGGGAATTTAGTAGGTTCTGTTCCCATGACGATGTTTTCGGCCACTGTAAAAACGGGAACTAGTTGAAAGTGTTGGTGAACCATGCCTATGCCAAGGTCAATGGCATCGCTTGGTTCTTTAATATCTAAAGGCTCTCCTCGTACTTCAATTTCCCCTTCATCTGAGGAGTACAGCCCATAGAGGATGTTCATTAAAGTGCTTTTCCCAGCGCCGTTCTCGCCCAAGAAAGCTAATATTTCTCCTTTATTTAACGAGAAGCTAACGTGATCGTTGGCTAGTACTCCGGGAAAACGTTTGGTTATATTTCGTGCTTCTATGATTGGGGTCATTTCATCTCTCTTCGAAGCCAATACGGCCGTGCCAGACAAAAATTTCTGGCTGAGCGACTTTTAGTTCCAATATTTACAACAATGGTGCTGGTAATATTCCCCAGCACCATTGTATAAATCTCATGCAAATTAAACTCTACCAGCCGGTTTCGATCTCGCCAGCTTCAATACCCGCTAGAATTGCTTCAACTTCTTGTTGCAGCTCGGCTGGGACATCCACATCGTGGTAGGGGGCTAAACCAACGCCACCATTTGCCAGGGAGCCAATGTAAAGGCCACCGCCAGGGAATTCATCATTGATTAATGATTCGATTACCGCGAAAACGGCATTATCAAGACGTTTCATGGTGGAGGTGATGAGAATGTCTTTCTCGTTAGCGAGGGTGTAGTATTGGTCTACATCTACGCCGATGCCCAATTTTCCACGTTCTTTGGCTGCGGAGATGCCGCCATTACCGGTTTTTCCGCCACATCCTAAGATTACGTCCGCGCCTTCGTCAATCAGAGAGTTGCCTTGGATTTTGCCTTGGTCGGGAGCTTCAAAGTCACCAACATAAACACCTATGAATTTCACGTCTGTGCCATGTTGTTCATTGTAATACGCTACGCCAGCTTCGTAAGCAACGATGAATTGCTCGACGGGGGGAATTTGCATGCCGCCCACGTAGCCAACTTGGGGATCTTCGGGGTCTTGCTCTACAGCCATGCCAGCGGCCAAGTAGCCGATGGGGAATGAAGCCTCATCAACGTTGAAGACGATGCCAGCAACGTTGGGGATGGGGGGATCGTAAGCGAAGTCAATGATGCCAAATTTGACGTCAGGATATTGCTCGGCCATTTTCTGAGTGGCGTCACCAAGTAAGAAACCAACGGTGATGATCATGTCGTAGTCTTGCTCGGCGAACTCGGTGATGTTCTTTTCGTAGTCGGCCTGGGCTTGGCTTTCAATGAATTTGGCGCAGACGGCTAGTTCTTCATCAGCACGGACTAGGCCATCCCAAGTGTTCTCGTTAAAGCTGGCATCATCTAGGCCGCCTACATCAGAGACCATACCTACTTTCAGGTCGCCTTTTTCACAGCCTTCGGGCAATGAAGAACCACAAGCAGTCAGCGCTAGTACAGCCATTACAAAGATACTAATCAAAACGATTTTACGCATTTTATTTCTCCTCATTTACTTAAATTTTTCAAATCTATCGTATTTCGTAACACAGTATTTTCAAGAATAATTTATCTTCTGAGTAAATACACCTCCTGAATAAACTAATACCCTTGTAGATAAGAAATTGAGGGCAATTCGCAATTCATCTTTCAAGCATAATAGGGCTAGATGTTAAACAATTTCCAAGAAATGGGTTTTTGAACTGTCACATTATATTGGAGTTGCCAATTATAACATAAACTATAAGAAGCATTAAGAGCCAAAGAGTTTCGGTTTTGAGCGATAGCATATGAGCATAGCTGTTGAATGCGGCGACCTTAATGCGCGTCAGCGCGCTTGACCGGTTTATCTTATTGTGTCTCTATGTATCCCGCTAAAATCTCTTCAAGCATTTTTTCGGCCATGCGTTGGCGACCGGGGCTAAATAAGTTTTCGTTAGGGTCTTCAAAAATAAGCGGAGCTTTGATGCTCGTCCCATTCACTCCCTCCATGAAAGCAGGCCAATATTCCTGAACAGATTGCATGAGATCAAAACGCAAGGAGACAACCCATTGGGCACGAATTATTTCTGGAATGTCGTCCATACCGCCTATTAATTTCACATCGGCTTGGGCTAAATACTGAATTAACGCTTCATCTCCCGCACCAGGAACAAGGTAAATAGTCTCCACTCCTTTATTGAGTAAAATGTTCGCAGCAGACTGCCATTGAGAAGAATTAGCATCCGAGGCAAGCTCAACGAACAGGGGGTATTTAAAGAATGGAGGATACTTGGGACTGCATAGGCCGCAAAAATATGTCGCGCCAGCGATAAAACCTTCCCGTGCGGCAGTTCCCGCCGCGTTTTCGGCCAGACTAATTACGCCAACCCGCCAATCGGGAGTGATTATAGCCGCAATGTAACCGGCCATAAATCCTTGCTGGTCTAAATTTGCGCTTTCAGGCATAATCACGCTAAGATTACTAGCCGCTTCAAGGTCAGAAAAACCTACCGCCAAGAATTTTGTTTCGGGGGCAATTGAGGTCAAGTCTGTCAAATTTTGAAAAGGCGGCAACGCCACCACCCACAGAACATCATCCAATTGAAAATCTTTTTCGGATAAGGTTTCTCGAATCTGAAAACGGATACCAGTTTCTTCGGCCTGTGCGGAGGCTAAAAGTCGCAAGTCGTCCACGAGGGCGGAGTCAGCGTTGGGAGGGGCAAGGAGAATGCCTAACGGCAACGGCGTAGTTGTAGCGGTGGAGCTTGGAACAGGCAAAGATTCAGTCGCAGGAGAAAAAGTCGCTTGAACGGTAGGGGAAACAGGCGAAGCCTCTGGGAGAGTTTCGCCACAACCAATAAGAGATAGAATTATTAAGCCACATACAATAAAATATAGAGAGAAACGAGAAGTCATACTCCTCCTATTTTCAAGGCCACAGTAAACTAAAATTGTAAATGGTGAACAATTGCCCTTATTTTACTATCTCTCCTCAAAAATACTACTTAGAGTATAATAGTTGAGTAGTTTCTTAGTTTTGTAGTTGAGTAGTTTCTTAATTATTAACCAGAGTACAAATTACCCATGCCTATTCCAAAAACCAGCCACAACCCAGAAAATCTTGAAGACCTTCCGCCAGCTCGCCGGCGCCGCGCGGAACGGCATTTGATTCCAGACGACTTAGATGCAGAGACAAAGGAAATAGATAAGGTCGCTCAACGTACTTCGCCATCTTTTGACTTTTTCTTATTCTCTCTTCTCTCGGCAGCTATTTTAGTGGTGGGTATTATGCTAGATGTCCCAGCCTTGCTGGTTTTAGGTGTTTTGATTGCCCCTCCGTTAACGCCTGTTATTGGCACTTGCTTGGGGACAGTAACCGGTTCATTTAAGTTTTTTGGGCAGCGATTGATTGCCACTTTGGTAGCTAGCGGGCTGGTTTTTCTAGTAGGACTTTTGGGAGGGTTTGCGGCACGGGTTCTGGCTATTGAAAAGCTAACTTACGCAGTTTCTCATGCACAAGTTTCTTGGTCGCATCTTATTTTGTTAGTTGTAGGAACAATTTTTACCGTTTTAGCGGTCGCGCGGCAAAAGGGCAGTCCCGCATTATACAGTGTTGCGCTGGCTTACGAGCTGTTCATTCCATTAGCTGTGGCAGGGTTTGGATTGGGGAATGGAATACCTTATCTTTGGCCAGATGGGTTAGTGGTTTTTGCCACTCACCTTGCGATTGTCTCTCTAGTAGGGAGCGTCATTTTTGTCTTTTTGGGATTCCGCCCATTAACGGTTTTGGGATACACGCTAGGGAGCGTGGTAACTATTTTGGGCGTTATTTTGTTGATAGGGCTAAGTGGAGCAAGTGCAATTGTAGTGGAAAATGTGGCTCTTCCAACGTTATCCCCTACCCCGATAACCCCCACGCCTACTTCCACGCCCGTGCCACCCACCTCCACCCCAACGGTCACCCCCATCCCCCCCACGTTAACGCCAACCCACACGGCCACGTTTACGCCATCTCCCACGCCCACTAGCAGTCCTACGCCCAGTCCTACGCCTATTTATGCTATTATCAATACTACTGAAGGTGTAGGTGCTACCATCCGCACAGCGCCGGGGTTTGACTCTCCACGTTTAACTTCGCTCCTCAACGGGAACGCAGTAGAAATCATTGATCCCAATCCAACAGAAAAAGACGGTTATAACTGGGTTCATGTTCGGTTGTTGAATGAAGAGGGGCAGGAGGGCTGGGTGCTCGAATCGCTTATTTTGGTCGTTCCGCCAGACGCAGATTGGTGAGCATTTCAATCGCTACTTTGGCAAATCTCCACCACTGAACGCGCCGGGTAATAGTTCCCTTACTGTAGTTGTTTGAACTACGTTCTCGTTTCCATCTACAATCAAAACTTGAATATCTAGACCAAACTCCGAGAGGACTTGACGGCAGGAACCGCAGGGCGTGCCGCCATTATTGGTTGCTACGGCAATGGCAATGAATTCTCGCTCTCCTGATGTTACGGCGCTAAAAACGGCTGAACGTTCGGCACACATTGTGAGGGGGTAGGAAGCATTTTCAACGTTGACGCCGGTGAATATTTTGCCAGAGGTGGTGAGGAGCGCGGCTCCAACGGAATATTTTGAATAGGGGGCGTAGGCATTGGCGCGAACGCGATTTGCGGTCTGAATTAATTCCTGATGTTGTTCTTTGGTTAACTTTGTCATTATGTTTTTCCTTGTTCGGGTATGGGGTAGTTCGCAATTACGCGTATATTTCTTAGATGGTTCAGAAATATGGTGACATCTTTTAAGACCGCGTAAATACATCCGGTCCACTGGCGGTGTGCCTGTGGCAAGGGGAAGCTACCCCACAGAATTGGGTACCGTGGAAAACGTAAGTTTATTCACCACCCATAAGGAAGTTGATAGCGATAGCAACTACTCCAGCAAGTAGGGTACGTATTCCGTAACCGAGAAGGTTGCCCTGCGAGATACGGCCTAGGAAAAGGCCTAATCCGAAAAGGCTAAGTAAAGCCATAGCTATAGAAAGAGCGTAGGTGATCATGACATTTCCAATCATCGAGTCAAAGAAAAGGGGTAATAAGACCACCATGGCAGCTAAGAATGGGGCGAGGCTGTCTACCGCGGAAACTACTATTATGGCCAAGCGTGATGCGCGACCAATTTTGGTGTCGCTCTGATCGATAAGGGAGACTTTTTCCAATTCTAGTAGTTCACGCCTACGTTCGGCGGATTCGGTAAGATACGCGCCCCACAAACCTGAAACGCCCATTGCGATTGAGGTTGCCACTCCAATACGAATTGGGATTGAGACATCACGCACTCCGGCGAGGTAATTACCTACCAATACACCTATTGTGGTCAATACGCCATCGAAGGCGTTCATTGCAAAATATCGTCTAGCAATCTCGGCTATACCCACTAACTGGTTATAGCTTTGAAAATTATCCACGTAATCCATGAGTTGTTGGAAAGGGGCCAATTTCTTTTGCATAATTAATCTTGCGCAGTGATTACATCTTCAATCAGTCTTGCGCCAGCGGCAACTTCATCAATAGAGTGAATTGCTCCACCGTAAAGCTCAATAACTTCTTTTAATTCTTCGTATGACAATTCGTTTCCTTCCACGGTAATTTTAGCATTCTCTACTTTGAGATCTATTTCGTGAATAGATATATTAACGCCATCTACTCCAGCTAGGGCGGCTATCCGTTGCACCAATTCTACTATATTAGGTTCTAAAGGCTTTAAAACGTCAAGAACTAGCCTACGCAAATTTCCCATTTTTTTTATAAACTCCTTAATTCATTCTCTAAATAACTTAAACTATTTTTGACTTAATCTCCACTAATTTTCAATCAGCGGCAACAGATAATCATTCACTCTCTATTTTGCGGAGGGCGCGGGCAGGAACTCCGACAACCACGGTTTTGGCGGGCACATCTTTGGTTACAACAGCGCCGGCTCCAGTACGTGCTTCATCTTCAAGCGTTACAGGGGCAACCAGCATAGTATCACTGCCAATGAAGACTCCGTTTCCAATTTGTGTTTTGTGTTTCTGAGAACCATCATAATTGCAAGTAATGGTTCCGGCGCCAATGTTCACATTTTCACCAGTAGTGGTATTCCCTATATACGAGAAATGTCCCATTTTTGTTCCGGAGCCCAAATAAGACGCTTTTACTTCGCCAAAATTCCCCATGTGAACGCCTTCGGCAAGATGTGCTCCTTTGCGAAGATGCCCAAATGGGCCAATATCAACATGATCTTCTAAAATTGCGCTCTCAACCACGGAGGCCTCAATTTTGCAGTAATTGCCTATTTGAGAATCTCGAACGATGGCGTTAGGGCCTATGACGCACTCCGCGCCTATTTTGGTGACACCTTGTAAGTGCGTATTGGGGAGGATGACTGTATCGGCGGCAATTGTGACTGCTGGTTCAATGTATGTAGTATGAGGGTCAGCAATAGTAACTCCCGAAAGCATCCAAGCATGGTTGATGCGCTCTTGAATGATTTTTGCCGCTTCAGCTAGATGGACACGCGTGTTCACACCTATCAACTCGGATGGCTCATTTGTAGAAACTGTACAAACTTTCAAGCCTTCTGAGACAGCTGCTTCAACTAGATCGGTGAGATAATACTCTCCCTTAGGCGAAAGTTTGAGGTTGTTGATAGCTTTCCACAGCCAAGCGGAGGAAAAGCAGTATACGCCTGCGTTTAATTCCTTAACCTCGCGTTGTTTTGGGGATGCGTCCGCCTCTTCTACAATGGCTTGGACTTCTCCATCTTCGTTCCTAATAATACGTCCAAATCCATGCGGGTCATCCAGTATCACCGTTAACATTGTAAGTGGGCCTTGGTTATTTTTCTGAGTTTCCACTAGATTTTCTAGCGTTTCAGAGCGAAGAAGAGGCATATCTGCGTAGGTGACTAGGACAAAGTCGGTGTTCCCTGTAAGAAGTTTTTCCGCTTGTTGCACTGCGTGACCTGTCCCAAGCTGTTCGGCTTGGTAAACGTAGCGGGTGTTTTCCGGCAACGCTTGTTTCACCTCATCCGCTTTGTGTCCAACAACTAAAATCGGTTCTTTATCAGATATAGAGGCTACTGCATCTAAAGCGTATTGAGCTATTGGTTTACCCAAAATAGGGTGCAGCACTTTGGGAAGATTGGAGCACATTCGGGTTCCTTCTCCCGCAGCTAGAATTACAGCAATTGTTGTCATATATTCTCCAAAAGAATGTCGTATAGCATCTTAGAAAAAATCGCATTTCGGCAAACAGGTTATAACGTTCCCAAACGCCCTAATTACACAGGAAAATACCCCGTTGTTGGAATGGCTTGGATTCTGGCGATCTCTTGGTACAACAAAATAGCGAGCGCCGTGTGTTTTAAAATTAGCTACACGAGCTCGCTTTCTAAAAAAACTATCTAATTGCCAACCATCAGGAGGGTCTTCTTCAAATTCGGACATCACAACTCACTTAAAAAACCAAGCTAGGGAGCCCGGACTCGAACCAGGATTAACGGCTCCAAAGGCCGCTGTGCTACCATTGCACCACTCCCCAACAAAAGCTTGGACTGACCAAGCGAGCCAGATTGTAACATATCCCCATGTGGATGACAATAGAAAATAAATCAATAAATTTGTAACTCTATGCATAAGCAAAATTTCTTCATCGATGATGGATATTATATAATGCCAGAAACTTCTCCGGATATCGCTGTTGCTTTATTCTTCATCTTCGGGTGTCAAACCCAACTGATGCGCTTGCTGGTACGTAAGGGCATCCGCGTTATACGCACCTGTGTTTTCTTCTTCACTTGTAGCGGTATCCCAAAAAGCATTGAGTTCAGAAGTAACAACATTTTTTCCATTTTGCAATACGCTAGCAAGCCCACGTTCTTCTGGAACAATTTCTTGGATATCAGGAATATCTTCCTCGATATCTTCTACAAATTTCTCTATTGTTTCAGAGGTTACCGTTCGTGCTATACCCATTGTATTCAATATATCAATCAAATCTCGCCCTGTATGCCCCACTTCCATAATCGCTTTTGCTAAATCTCCCTCTTCGGAAATGGGGTTAGAGGCCACCAACAAACCATGTGAGTCCCCTACGTGTGCCCAAAAAAGATCGTATTTGGTTCCCGAAAAATACCACAGATCTTCAGGTTGAGATTTGCCTAAAAACCGGGAAATTTTATTCACTCCGCTAAAAGTGGCCATAAGGGTAGTGAGAACTTGAGATTTTTCGACAGCATCTGGTAATCCCCCCGCGCGGGCTAATGCTTTCCCATGGTCATCTAGTAATACGGTTGAGAATGCGCCTAATTTCTGGCGTAATCCCGTTAATAGGTCGGAAACATTCTCGGACGATCGTTCCCTGGTGAGAACATCGGTATCACGAAGAGAGGTAGTATCTCCTGTTACTAATCCAAGACATCGCTCCACGGCATCAAGCAGGTCTGGTATTTCAACAGGCTTCAAGAAAAATGCGTCTACTTTGGCGTCTGCTACTTGCCGTCTGATGTTAACATCCACTAACCCAGTGACAAGTATAATTTTTAAATCTGGGTTAAAGACTTTAACCTTGTCTAATAGCTCTAAACCAGAAAGACCAGGCAGGCGAACATCGGCGATTAAAAGGTCAATTTTCTGGAGGGAGGCTTCTAGCATGGCTTCTTCGCCAGAAGGAACGTCCAAAACTTCTAGGTCGGCTTCAAGAAGTTCTAGATTCGCCCGATAAGCGGAACGTATTTCACGATGGTCATCAACAATAAGAATGCGGTATGTAGTCATAGTTGAAAGGTATTCTATCACATTAAAAATCAATTTTATCGTTTTTAGCCAATCGGGTGCGCATTATTTTAAAAAAGCGGAAAGACTTCCAGAGTTTTATAGAATATCATCCAATATCTGCGGTTCTTTTTAGTGTTTACGCAAACGTAGTGCTTTGTCAAGTGTGAATTGATGGTTTATAGAGCGAACGAGAGTTCGCCTGTGCCTGAAACGGGCACTCTCGTGCCCTACTGCGAATACGTCATGCTATCCTTGACATAACAGTAGAGCAAACAGCGATAACGGCCCCCACAAGAGAATAGGAAAGCACGTCTCATAGATGATTGCACATCGCTGGGGTGACTGGGGGGCACAACGCTTCTAATTTGCTTGTCGTCTCAGTTGTAGAGTTTTACTGCTCTGCTGGCTAGAATTGATGCGCATCCTCGCGTTTGGTTAATGCAATATTACGCGAAATTCAAAACGTTTTTGTTTCCTCGTTAAATAGGCCATTATCTAATTATCTGAAGAATGGAATCGGCAATCAGAAAATATAACATATCTGACTTAATTGAAAGAGACAATGTTGATCCAGCAAAAATTGTTTCTTGTCGCTCCCATTTTGACCAATACGCTTGCCTAGGATTCCTAATCTTATCTCTAACTTTTTTCCATACACAGGGCGGTTTTGCTGTTGAGATTTCTTCTTGTAAAGCGAAACGGATTAGGTTACCCAAAGGATCAGAAAATCGCTCTTGTAACTCTCTATAAGATTTCATACACCACCTCGGATAACACTTCGTGGCCACGATCGGCAATGGCTTTTTTAAGTTTCTTTCGGGCATGATAAAGACGGGATTTGACTGTTCCTTCTGCGATGTCTAGCGCGTAGGCAATCTCGCTCACGCTCAAATCTTCCAAGTAGTACAAAACTATAACGGCTCGCTGTGAATCTGGCAGACATCCAATTGCCCACTGTAGGTTTGTCCGCTGCTCCTGGTTTTCCATTGCTGCTTCAGGGTTTCGATGTTCGGGTATCTTCAATCTCTCAAACGCGCCTTGGAAAAAATGCGCCCATCGCTTGGTGCGGTTGAGCCAACTGTAGGTCAAATTTACAGTCATGCGATACAACCAAGGTTCAAATGGTTGTGTCTGATCAAAGCTATCAGCATACTTATAAATTCGCACGAATGTTTCTTGGAGAATATCTTCTGCCATCCCTGCGTCATGAGTGATTGCCAAGGCAGTTCGATATACCTGAATCTTATGCCGTTTATACAACTCACCCAAGGCGTCAATATCACCATTTTTAACACACATTATGTAATAGCTGCTTTCATTCGGAACAGTCATATTTCTCCTCTTACATATAATACTCATCCAGTTCCGATCTGGCTCAATCAGTTTTGGGAAATGATCACATATTGCATTTTGCAGGTGTTTTTAGAAAGCGCTCCAGATTACCATCCCGTAAATTGCCATTGAGAAAAAGGAATCGACTGCAACATAAATCAATACAAAATATAATGGGGAAGGTGAATGTCGTTTATAGGTATAATACCAAGCGGCATATAAAGCTACTAACCCAATCAGAATTGGAAACCCAAATTGCAAAGGCAAATAAAAGCTTTCTGGTATTCCAGGTATCCAAGCTGAAAAGGGCACATACCCTTCTGTAATGGACAGCCCGCCTTGGATAACAGATAAAGTAGTTAACTTATTTGTCCAATAAATAGCCAAAGCTAAACCGATACTCAATGTCTCTCCTATAATTTTTATGGATTTGTTGTTAAACCGCTTAAAAAGAACATTGACTACCAGAACACTTAATGCTATTCCTCCCCAAACGATACCTATAAGAGGCATCAATGTAACTCCGGCCACTATCCCAAATAATGTCTCGCCAATTATTGTTGTCACATCAGTGAGTGTAATTTCATTGAGCGCCCCTTGCATTGCAGGCGCGGTAGTAGCAAAATACACATTGTTTCCAACATATTTGTTTTCTAGCCAAGTCAAATACAAATTTCCTTCAGTGTCACTGGCAATTGTAGGCGCAGTAGAGAGAGAAACTGTGAAACTGATGGGCTGATAAGAAGTTGGCTCTCCATCTTTGAGATAAACTATGTTGACCTGTCGTTTGCTTTTGCTCCATAAATATTGTGTTTTAGAACTAAATACAATTGCTGTTTCAGCAATTTGAGATGTATTAGCAGAAATATCTTCCAATTGAGAAGTGGCTGGTCCCATATATTTTGCCAAAACGACTCGCTCTCCTGTATTTAGCGAGCTATTTGGCAAAATCTCGTATTTCAACTTGTATCCAATTGGGACATGGGTCTTCATCGGTTCAGTAATCCGCTCTTCGGTTCCAGATGTGAGTACCACGTACCGAGTTTCAAGGTTGCCAGCTTCTAGCCCAGCATTTACATAAACATTCCAAAAGACATACACGTTTTTGAAGTCAAGAGCTAGCACGGGGCCTTTGATAAGCAAGGCAGGAGAAACACCTTGCCTAAAGATTTCAGCTTGACGATCTAAAACAACATCCCCATCTTGGTAATTAGCATAATAAAAAACCGCATCGCCATACCCGGCTGGATAATTAGCCCACACGGCATGCAAAACATTATTCTTATCATAAGTTAAACTTATTTGAACGCCTTCGGGATCAATCAATTGTTTTTCACTGGGATCAGTACCCAAAGTAAATGCAAATAAACCTGGGTCTCCACGTTTACCGCTATACCAAATGTCAATTTTGCCATTCTCATTACGGGCAACAGCGTAAGTTCCTATTACTTCCCCAGCAGATAAACTTATAGGTTCGTCAATTAAATCTCCGTTAAAATCCACTTTGGCGGTATAAAGATTATGCGCGCCGATCCAAAACAAATAAATTCCATCTTCTGCCAAAAGCATTTTAGGGAGGTCTGGCTGCTTAATAACGATATCCAGCGTTTTTCTCCAAGCCAAGCGGCCGTCTTTTCCCACAGAAACTAGAGCAGGATAATATTCATTTGGAAATTCCTCATCCATTTGAATAAGGAATGTATAAACATCACCTTCGGGACTAATAACAATAGGAACCTGATCTCCTATGTTCGTTATTCCCAATGAAATGGCTCGACTCCAATCCGGCGATTTTACCCAAATTTTTTCTGCGTCATCAAGCTCTCTACAAGCCGAAAACAATCCAGAAAAAATCAATAAGACCACCAAGATAAGAAAAAATGATCGCAGATTCCGATTCACGCATACACTCCTACTATCTAATACAAAAAATATCAAAGCTCGCATTCTGAAGACAGTCGTTTACACAACAGAATTATACCTGAGAAGTATAAAAGGGCATAATTCAAAAACATGCTCGTGAGAACACCTTTGCAGATTGGGGATGATTACACTTTTTTGTTCCGTGTGCCATTAGCCGCTGTTTTATGCGGTATAGCAATCCCCTTGAAAATGATATGTTTTTGTTAACTGTGAGAACCTCAAAAGAGTATAAGGCACACCACATAACAAGAACACTTCTCGCGGGACGTATTAGTTTGAAAAGTGTAAACTTAATTGTGAACTATCATCAAATCGGAGGGAAAAGCCGAAGAAATGCTATGCGTAAGCCCACAAGATTCGCAAGCTTATGCAAAAACAAACCACGCCTTAAAACAATTGGGAAGAGCCATCGAAACTAGCTCTTCCCGAAATTGGTTCTATTTGATTTGTTTGTTTTTACGGCGCCTCTGTGCTGATGTTTTCTTCTTTCACCCAGCCTTTCCCTGCTGGAGCATCAACATAATACCAAAGTTCTCCTTCGTGGAGAGTAACTTGGAGGATGATGGCCTTAATGCCTCTTTGCTGATTAGCGATAATTTTAAGACTACCTGGCTCATCAACTATATTCACCAAATAACTATGCGCAGTCAAATAAATCTCATCACCAGGCTGTGGACCTTCAAGGTCTTCCTCCTCAATCGCCACAACAGTAGGGATAGCATCTTCTACTGCTTGAACGCGTTGAGTAGCTTTTTCGGGAGTCAAAATGTCACCAGATTGGTTGCAAGCTAAGCTAGCAATCAGAAGCAATCCAATCATCCATAAGATAACAAATGAAGTTCGTTTTTTCATAGTAAATTACTTCCTTCCACGCAAACGAGTATCAAACGCATCCCGTAGTCCGTCGCCCATGAAGTTAAAGGCCAAAGTTAAAACTGTCAAAGCAATACCTGGTAACAATACCAAATGAGGGTTAGAACGTAATCCTGAGTAACCTTCGTTGATCATCGCGCCCCAACTCGGTGTAGGAGGATCAACTCCCAAACCTATGAAACTTAAGGCCGATTCAGTAAAGATATATCCTGGAATAGCCATCGACTCAGCGATAAGTAATGGTCCTAAAACATTAGGAATAAGGTGTTTGAAAATAATGTGCCCACTACTAGCGCCAATAGCTTGAGCCGCTTCCACAAATTCTTTCTCTTTGTAAGAAAGAACCTGACCACGCGCCATACGAGCCATACCAATCCAGTTCAAAGCTCCAATAGCAATGAAGACAAACAATAAACCGCCTGTCAGCTTATTTAATTCAATCATCCATCCCATTAAGCCAGTAGAGACTCCTCGCCTAGATAACGCTTTGAAATAAACTGTCATCATAATAATGATAGGTAACATGGGGACAGCATACAAAAAGTCCACGATCCTCATCATTATATTATCGACTCGCCCACCGTTAAATCCAGAGACAGTTCCATATACCAAACCAATAACAAGGCTGACAGTGGCAGCGGTAAATGCTACAGCCAAAGAAACACGTGTACCATAAACCACGCGGCTCCACAAGTCACGTCCTAATGCGTCTGAACCAGACATGTAAACAGTACAGCCCCATTCAAGCGGAGTTTCATACCAATGGCAATTCTCTTCCGCGAATACAGTGGTTATATCATACCCTTCCATCGGTTTAGCGCGATTATAAAGTATGTTTTGAGTCGCAAAATGATAAGGCGTAATAACAGGCGCTATAAACGCAGCAATTATCACCATGATAATAAAAACGGTTCCAGCAACAGCTACTTTATTGCGTCGGAATTCGCGGAAAGCATCCTGAAGTGGGCTACGTCCTTTCCCGTATGATGCATTATCGTCATTTTCTGTAAGTTTTTCTAATTCTTTATCAGCAGTCATTTATCATTCCTAATCGTATCGGATACGCGGGTCTACCCAGGCATACATAATATCTACTAAAAGATTACCTGAAACGAGTAGAATACCATAAATCAAAACCAAGCTTGTTTGAAGGAAATATTCTCGTTGGCCAATACTATTCACGAAATTACGTCCCATACCGTTAAGGGCAAAAATCTGCTCCGTAATAAAGCTGCCAGTCACTGCCGCAGCCAGTAGCGGGCCTAAAATAGTCACCACAGGGATTAATGAATTTTTTAGAGCATGAACAATAATAATCGCCCGTTCATGTAGGCCTTTCGCTCTGGCTGTTCGAATATAATCGGAAGAAAGGACATCCAGCAAGCCTGCTCGTGTAAGCCTAGCAATACCCGCAGCCATTCCAGTACCCAAAGAAAAAACGGGCATAACAGCATGCAACCAGAATTCCTTGGTTGGATGAGGCAAAAAGCCCAAGACAAAGGGAGGGTCGGCCCCCCAAAAAGCGATAGGCAATATGTCAAATTTAACGCCAAATATCAAAATTAAAAATGGGCCTAAAACCAGAGAAGGAATAGAACGTGTAATGACAGCCATAAAAGTAACGATGTAGTCAATAACAGTATTGTGGTTTAACGCCGCTATTATTCCAATTGGAATACCGAACGCAAAACCGACAAGAATAGATAACGACCCTAATTGAATAGATACAGGAAAAGTTTGGGCGACTATATCATTAACTGTTTGCGACTGGCGACGAAACAAAGGCCCTAGATCGCCATGTAACAAATTCCAAACGTAAGCGCCAAATTGTTTGTACAAAGGTTGATCTAATCCATAACGTCGTTCAAGAATTACACGGATTTTCTCAGGCATAGCCTTGGTACCAACAGCATCAAACGGACCACCTGGCATAGCGTGAACCAATACAAATGTTGCTAAAACTATCAAAAAAACCACTGGAATCGCCATAAGAATACGGCGAAAAATATATCTGGCCATGACACCTCCACCTAACGATGGTGTATTACGCTTCAGGAAATCTTAAATTGTTTATAGAAGACTAACTGCGTTGGCAGTTGGCAATTGTATTTGGAACGATCCACAACACCCAACGCAGTTGGGCTGCTATCCAAAACAAATCAAGAACGGGGAGGGGACCGAAGCCCCCCACCCCGTTATCTAAATTTTTTCTGTCTAAGTACTATTTGCCTTGAGCAGCTAATTTAGCATCTTGGTCAATAGTATATGTGTACCACATTTGCCCACCGAAGAGAGCCACGTTGCGTGTTAGCCAGGAGTGCTCGGCTGTGTAAGCAATACGAACGTAGAGAGGCATAATGGGGAATTCACCTTCAGGGCCAAAGAACATATCCTCAATTTCGCGATAAAGTGCAATACGAACTTCGGGATCACTCGCGGTGCGAGCTTCTTCCAGCTTCTCATCAATTTCGTTGCAGGTACGGTGCATGCGAACTTCAATGTTGCAGTCCAACACATCGCCAACCCAGTTGTTCTCGTCAGCGTAGTCAGGGCCCCAACCGAGGGTCCACATGTGGGGAGCTTCGGCGTCTTCGGCCTTGGTGCTGGTAAGTAGGTCAGCAAAGGACTGTTGCTCAATTTGGATCAGGTCAGGAGAACAACCAAGATTCTCGGCCCAATTTGCCTGAGCAAACTCAATCCAGTTCAAGGTTGATTGGCCGCTGTAGCCCAAGAGTGTAACTTCGGGGAAGCCTTCACAATTGGGATAACCAGCTTCGGCCAGCTGTTCTCGAGCGTACTCAGGATCATAGCCTACACCAACTTCGTCAATGGGGGGAGCGCCAAAGATTCCGGGGGGAGCCCAGTGTTTCATGGGAAGTCCCTGGCCCTGACGCAGCTCATCAACATAAGTCTGACGATCAAAAGCAGCGCTGAAAGCGCGGCGAACGTGAACGTTATCAAATGGAGGTTTGGTCATCCGGAAAGCGAAGTAGAAAACAGCCAGATCAGGAACTTGAACTGTTTCATCGGCGTGCGCTGCCAAATGAGCTTCTAACTCAGCATCGGGAATACCAGATGTATCAACTTCGTTGTTCAGCCAGAGGGCGTATCCAGTGCTTGTGTCGGGGACAACATTGGTCACGATACGCTCAACGTTTCCGCCACCCTGCATATCTTCAGGCATAAGAGGGTTGCGAACAACTACACGGCGAACGCCATGAACCCACTCGTCCAAAACGTAACGGCCATTGGTCACAATGTTTCCAGCTTCAATCCAGTCCGTGCCATGTTCTTCAATAGCCCATTCTGGTGAAGCGGCCATTGTCCACATGGGGGTCATGGACATGAAATAACCAGCAGGGAATTTGAGGTCAATAACCAAAGTTTCTGCATCGAGAGCAGTTGCGCCGATAGCATCTTTTAGTTCCTGAGGAATAGCGGTGGGATCTTCGTAGTTGTATACTTCTTCACAGCCCTTAATAACACCGGCAATAATGCCACTGTAGTAAGAACCATTATTGGGATCACAACCACGGCGAATGCCGTATTGGAAGTCATAAGCAGTCACAAAACGAGGATTGCCCTCATCATCCACTTCCTGAGTAGTCTCACCAGTCACAGGGTTATGGTACACCCACGGAATGTCAGTGCGGATGGTAAATGTATATTGATCGCCAGTTTCATTGACTACCCAGCTTGTAGCAGCTTCTGGGATGATCTCAGCGGTGATCAAGTCATAGTTGGTCAGGTGAACGAAGAGATTCTCAATGTAATTAATAGAAACTACATCTTCGCCAAGTTGTGGGTCAAGAGTTGGAATATCGGTGGTGGAGTAACCATCCAAGGTGATGGGTTCAGGAGCTACTTCAGGCGCCACTTCAACTTCAACTTCTTTTACAACTTCAACCTCAACAGTCTCAATAACTGTCTCTTTCTCGGTAACAACTACAGTTTCAATAATTTTTTCGGGTTCTGGGGTAGCACAAGCAGCCAATAACATACTGCTAGCAACCAAAACAGAAAAAATTACCAGAAGTGTTTTCTTCATGATGTTTCTTCTCCTTAAAAAATTAAGTAAATTTTACAAACTATTAGCAACAAGTTACGTCGTTTTTTATGTAATTTCTGAGACTACACCACCTCCTTTATACATACGCACATTGTTGTTTCATAAAAATAGGCTATTCTCAAACTAATCTATACTAGGTGACAAGCTACCCAATGATCATCTTCAATTTCACGCCATTCTGGCTCTTCTCTTTTACAAATATCCATAGCACTAGGACATCGAGTATGAAAATGACATCCTGATGGTGGATTAGAAGGACTTGGCACATGTCCTTTCAAAATCACCCGTTCTCGTTTACGCTCTAAAACAGGGTCAGGAGTTGGGACA
>QMOK01000002.1 GCA_003648195.1 Chloroflexota bacterium
ACTACAAACAAGTTGCCCACTTTTTCACAGGCTTTCTGGTTGCTAGCGAGAACAAAAATCGAATATTTTGGAAGTGGCTCATGTATGAAAAATGTGCAAAACGATATGAATGTCGTCCTACGAAACCGTAACGCGATATTTATATCGCCTTTTGTTGCACACATTCAACAGATGAGTCTTTTTAGTTTAGTAGCTTTGTAGCTGGATAGTCAAACTACTAAACTATTCAGCTAAGTAACTATCTAACTAACCAACTAATCTATCAACTTCATCAATTCATCATACTCTTCGTCTTTCATGGCAAACCAATTTTCGCGCTGCGGGAATGTTTTGTCTTTCACTTCGCTAACGTAATCTTCTAAACCTTTTAGTATTACCTCGCCCGCGTTGCCGAAGACTTTAGCCATGCGTGGAGTAAAGTTGGGGTACAACCCAAACATGTCATGGTAAATCAATAACTGACCGTGAGCGTTAGGGCCAGAGCCTAGGCTCAGTATCAAACAATTTTCTGCCCGCTCGGTGATGATTTTACAAACCCGATCGGGAACCATTTCCAATAAGATGGCAAACGCGCCAGCCTCTTCAAGGGATTTGGCATCATCAATGATTTTCTTGGCTTGTTGCGCTCCCCGTCCCTGGACGCGGAATCCGCCTAGAGCGGCAACGCTCTGAGGGGTTAATCCGAGATGACCAACAACAGGAATGCCAACCTCTTTAATAGCTTTTATGCGGTGAGCCATTTCTCCTCCACCTTCAAGTTTTATGGCATCACAGGATGCTTCAGCCATGAAACGCCCCGCGCTGCGAATAGCACTCTCTGTGCTGGGCTGGTAGCTCATATAAGGCATATCGCCCACTAAGAAGGCAGTAGGGGCGCCGCGGCGAACAGCCTGAGTATGGCGTATCATATCATCCATAGTGACGGGCAATGTGCCATCATACCCCAACATGGTCATACCTAAACTATCACCAACCAAAATCATGTCTATTCCTGCTTGCTCTTGAAAGGACGCCGTGGGATAGTCATAACAGGTTAACCATGAAATAGGTTCTCCTTTGGCGGCTTTGTTAAATAAAGTGCGAAGAGTTACTTTTTTGCGGTCAGACATTTTTGAACCTCCATAAATAAAAGTTGAGAGTAACTGTTCAGTTCATCTGGCAATGATTAATACGCTGGATGACATACAAAACCGAACCGATTCGCCTAAAAACCTATGCTTCAGTTTTCGGTCTGTTTGAGCCAATTTCGCATCTCAGCTTAGAATTTCAATCTTAAGCGCAGGATGACTTAGCAGTTACCGTGGAAGAGAGGGTAGTAGTTTTTACCTGCTTCGATTCTATGAGATTATTATCAAAAGTTCAACTGAAGAATGTCCCTAAAAAGCAAAGGGGAAGCTGGCATTTGCTCCTTTTTAAGAAGCAGCACAGTCTTACGGTCGATTTCTGCTCTGATATATTTCTGATATATCATTTCTCTTAAAGATTGTGACAAACATAACTTGCAAGGAATGCGTTTTTTGACAATAATAGGCTTGGTGTACCAGTATGGTATATTTCTCAATAAGTTAGGGAGACCTGGAAGTTAAATACTAAAATATTGAGATGATGTTTTGTAGTGGGGAAATTTTCTTTCTAAGAGATAGCCATATCTAAAAGGGAGTTGATTTTATGACAGCTAAAACAATTGATGGTCGAGCAATCGCAAAAGAAGTCCGAGCCGCGGTAGCCGCTGACGTAGCCGCTATGGTTGCAGAGGGGCACAAACCGCCAGGACTAGCTACAGTCTTAGTTGGTGAAAATCCCGCATCACAGGTTTATGTACGA
The DNA here is from genome assembly GCA_003648195.1 of Chloroflexota bacterium. GTDB lineage: Bacteria > Chloroflexota > Anaerolineae > Anaerolineales > UBA11858 > B10-G9. Next base: position 1,825 of record QMOK01000002.1, read on the forward strand.
ATGAAGCATAAAGCTTGTGAAAAAGCAGGCATTACCTCATTCCAACACACATTGCCAGCCACTGCCACTCAAGAAGAAGTAGAGGCTATGGTAAAAGAGTTGAACGCCAACCCAGAAGTTCACGGTATTTTAGTGCAATTGCCATTACCCAATGGCCTGGACGATGAGCGGGTTTTAAACTCAATTAGTATAGACAAAGATGTAGATGGGTTCCACCCCATCAACATTGGACGCCTCGCTCAAAAAGGGCGCGAACCCCAATTCATTCCCTGCACGCCACATGGTTGTATTCACCTTTTGAAAACTTCAGGCATTGAATTAGAAGGCGCTAACGCAGTTGTTCTGGGACGTTCCAATATTGTGGGTATGCCGGTTGCGCTCTTGTTGGTTGAGGAGAACGCCACAGTCACTATTTGCCATTCTCGTACCCGTAACCTTGCAGAAAAATGCCGCGAGGCAGATATTCTAATTGCCGCCGTGGGGCGTCCCGAAATGGTAAAGGCTGACTGGATTAAACCAGGCGCCGCGGTCATTGACGTAGGCGTGAATCGCATAGATGATCCTACCGCCGAGCGGGGATACCGTTTGGTGGGCGATGTCGCTTACGATGAGGCCAATGAAGTCGCCGGCTATTTGACCCCCGTCCCCGGAGGTGTTGGCCCCATGACTATTGCCATGTTGCTTCGTAACACCGTCCGAGCCGCGAAAATTGCTTACGGGGGATAATTCTTATTAAACCGTTCTTTTTTAGATACTTTGAGTACAAGGAGTAAAACAAATGCCTATTGAAATTAAGCATCCCGTCCCTTCCGATATTGACATTGCTCATGCAGCCGAAAAGTTACCAATCACCGAAATAGCCAAAAGCGTTGGACTATTGGAAGATGAGCTAGAGCTTTATGGCAAATACAAAGCCAAGGTTAAACTAGAAGTCTTGGATCGCCTGAAAGATGTCCCCAATGGAAAATACATTGACGTGACCGCCATTACCCCAACGCCCTTGGGTGAGGGAAAAACAGTCACCACCATCGGCCTGAGCCAAGGACTGCACTACATTGGCAAAAAGGTCTTCACCTGCATTCGCCAACCATCACAAGGCCCAACCTTTGGTATCAAAGGCGGCGCTGCTGGCGGCGGATATGCCCAAGTCGTGCCTATGGAAGATTTCAACCTCCACCTAACCGGCGACATTCACGCCGTGGGCGCGGCCCATAACCTATTGGCTGCCGCTATCGAAAACCGTATGGCAAAGGAAGCCCGCTGGAGTACCGATTTCCTAGCCAAAGCACTTTGCCCAGACAACGAATATACCGACTCCATGCGTAAACGACTAGACAAATTAGGCATCAAATCCGAAAAACCTTCTGACTTGAATGACGCCGACAAAGAGCGCATGTTCCGCCTCAATATTGACCCTGATGCCATTCAATGGCGGCGCGTGGTAGATGTGTCTGATGCATCTCTGCGTAATATTACCATCGGAAAAGGTGGCAAAGGCAATGGTCTGGTGCGTGAAAGTGGATACGACATCACCGTAGCCTCCGAGATTATGGCCGCGCTTGCTATGTGCACCGATCTGGCAGACCTGCGCGAGCGTATGGGACGCATCATCATTGGTACCAGCAAAAAAGGCGGCAAGATGCACGCCGGGACAATTGAGCCGATCACGGCTGAAGACTTGAATGTAGCCGGCGCAATGACCGTTTTGCTCAAGGACGCCATCAAACCTAACCTGATGCAGACCTTGCCCGGCAGCCCAGCCTTTGTACACTGTGGCCCATTTGCTAATATCGCTCAGGGCAATAGCTCCATCATCGCCGACAAAATTGCTCTCAAGCTGGCTGACTATGTAGTCACCGAGTCCGGCTTTGGCGCTGACTGCGGCATGGAAAAATTCATGAACCTCAAATGCCGCTATAGCGGTTTGGTTCCTGATTGTGTCGTGCTGGTCGCCACTATTCGCGCTCTAAAGATGCACGGCGGCGGCCCCAAAGTTGTTGCCGGTAAACCCCTTGCCAAGGAATATACTGAAGAAAACTTAGAGTTACTTGAGGCTGGCTTACCCAACTTATTACAGCATATTGAGAACGCAACTAAGTTTGGTGTGCCAGTGGTGGTAGCCATCAACCGCTTCAAATACGACACCGATGCCGAGGTTGAGTTGATTCGTAAACGCGCTAAGGAAACAGGCGCCGAGGATGCGGTGATGCACTTCGTTTGGGCCAAAGGCGGCGAAGGCGGAGCAGACCTGGCTCGCGCAGTTGTCAAGGCTGTTGAAAAACCGAATAATTTCAAGTTCCTATACGATGACGATATGTCCATCAAGGAAAAAATTGAGACCGTTGCCCGTGAAATCTACCGCGCTGACGGGGTGGACTACACACCCGAGGCAGAAGCCAAAATTAAACAATTCACCAAAATGGGTTTGAGCCACCTGCCCCTTTGTGTCGCCAAGACACATCTTTCGTTCTCTTCCGACCCCACGCTTAAGGGCACACCGCGTGGCTTCCGCATGCCTATCACAGACGTGCGTGCCAGTGTAGGCGCAGGCTTCATCTTCCCGCTTTGCGGCACAATGAAGACTATGCCTGGCCTGCCCACTCGACCTGTTTTCACCGACATTGATATTGATGTAGAAACCGGTGAGGTTCTAGGATTATCATAAACTTTCACTGAACTAAAGTCTGGAAGGGTGATTATTGCCTCTGGCAGTGGTCACCCTTCTTGCGAGTCTACAGAGTTCAAGCCCAATGATGAAAAAGCCAGGAACCATTCAATCTCACAGATTCACATACCGGCATAAATGGCAACTTAGCGAGATAGAAATAATTGAAGAAAAGCTCATCACTATTTATGTTAATGGGCAAGAGTTAATTACTTTGATGGGCTCCCCTCTCAATTTAGATTGGCTGGCTCTGGGTTTTCTTAAAAACGAGGGCTTAATTACAGGATTTGACGAGGTTGAACAGGTTAAAGTTACTCCCAATGGTTGTAGCGTTGAAGTGTGGTTGAAGCGCGATTTTGAAAAACCTGAGCATACGATCATTACCTCTGGGTGTGGCAGAGGCGTCACCTTTGAGAATCCCACCGTTGGGGTTGAACCGTTTCGCGACACCTTACGAATTGAACCAGAACTCCTTGGGATAGCCATCAATCATCTCCAATCCAAAGACAGCCTATACGCCCGTGCTCGCGGCGTCCACGCCGCAGGCTTACTGCATCCCAATGACAATCAATTACTCGCAGTTGCAGAAGATATTGGCCGCCACAACAGCATTGACAAAGTCCATGGGGCTTGCTTGATTGAAGGAATTGAAACGCACGGGCAAATTCTCTTGACCACTGGGCGTATTTCCTCTGAAATGTTGCGAAAAGGAGCGTTAATGGGTTGCCCAATCATTGCCTCTCGCACCTCACCAACCTCACTCTCAGTGGATATGGCCCGCGCTTGGAATATTACCCTAGTTGGTTATGTCCGCAAGGACGGGGTACAAGTTTATACTAACCCTGAACGATTGGGGTACAATCTTATTGATGCGTGATTATGTTGTCGGAAAAGAAGAATTTGTTCTTATACATGTTTTTTAGCTTGTGAATTAACTGCATTGATCACAATAAAACGAGAAATAACTACTCAACCTTTCAAAAAATATCACTGCGAGCCGTTCTTGTTAAGCAATCTTCCTCTCTATTTCAGGGCAATCGCATATAGACATGGAATTGATTCCATGTCTGCTACAAAAAACCTGCTCATGCAGGTTAAGTCAACTTCGCTTTGCGTGCCATTGGCAAGTTGACTTCTTTTGGCAGATTTTGAATTGATTCAAAATCACTTTGGGTGTTCAAATACGTTTGCCCTGCCCTCTATTTATAGAAATTGTTGCACCTGAAAAAACTAGCTCACAATAACAAGCCTAAGTAGTTTGACAACGAGAAAAGCACATTTCATCCAAAGCGCACCAGAACGAATAACATCCGTTATTTGGCGCTGATGCATTCCCCGCTTATACTCTCCATGACTATCTTATAAGGAGCGATTTATGCATGCTACCTCCATAGATTTGACATTACTTGATCCAATCCTTGAAGAATTTAAAGAACAAAAAGGCGCTGTGATACCCATCTTGCAGCGTGCTCAGGATGTGTATGGTTATCTTCCCAAAGAAGTGTTGTCCACAATCTCTAAAAAAACAAAAGTCCCCATCAGTCGCTTATACGGCGTGGTTACATTCTATTCTCAATTTAATTTGGAACGCCAGGGACGCCACATTGTCCGTGTTTGCGATGGCACTGCCTGCCATGTGCGTGGCGCACCCCAACTTATTGAGGATATTGGAAATGCGCTTAACCTTAAACCTGGCAGCAGCGACCCAGATTATAAATACACCCTTGAAATTGTGTATTGTCTAGGTTCATGCGGGCTAGCCCCAGTTGTTGTGGTAGATGACGTGGTTTATGGAAAAGTCAAATCAGAAGATATAATAGAAAAGTTGAATGAACTAGATTGAAGCGTGGAGGAAATTTTTATGCCTATACTTAAGAATAGTGAAGACTTAATCTCCCTGCGCGCTTCCGCGCAAGAGAAACGTCAAAAAGATCGCGCTTCCGAAGCAACCATCTTTATTGGTATGGGAACCTGCGGAATCGCTGCTGGAGCATCTGAAGTAGCTGACGCAATTCGCAAAGAACTGGATGAACGAAACCTAGATACCAAAGTGGTAAACGTTGGTTGTATTGGAATTTGTGTCAAAGAACCATTAGTAGACATCAAACTGCCGGGCAAAGCACGGGTCACTTATCATCATGTCAAGCCCAAAATGATTCCAAAGATCATTGAAGATCATTTGCTGAACGGAAAAGTTGTTAAGAGATGGGCACTTGCCCAAATAAGCGATGAGAATGACACGCCGGTAGAAGGTGTAATTACTTACCAAGAGCACCCATTCTATAGCAAACAAATCCGCATTGCCCTGCGAAACTGCGGCATAATTGACCCTGAGAGCATTGAAGAATATATTGCTGCCGATGGATACCTTGCCTTAAACAAGGTCCTTTCCGAGACTGATTCCGAAGATGTCATCGAAGAGATGAAAGACTCGGGATTGCGCGGCCGCGGCGGAGCTGGATTCTTAACCGGCCTCAAGTGGGAATTCTGCATGAGAGCACGTGGTTACCCTAAATACGTCATCTGCAACGCCGATGAAGGCGACCCCGGAGCATTCATGGATCGCTCTATCCTAGAAGGTGACCCCCATGCCGTAATAGAAGGTATGATCATTGCCAGTTACGCCATTGGTGCCCCCGAAGGTTATATCTACTGCCGAGCCGAGTACCCGCTGGCTATTAAGCGCCTTAAAAAAGCCATTGCCCAAGCTCATGAGTACGGTTTATTAGGAGATAATATCCTTGGTTCAGATTTCTCCTTTGACCTAAAAGTCAAAGAAGGCGCAGGCGCATTCGTCTGTGGAGAAGAAACCGCCCTAATCGCGTCCATTGAAGGTAAACGTGGTGAACCACGCCCCAGGCCACCCTATCCAGCCGTTTCTGGCCTGTGGGGTAAACCAACCAATGTCAATAACGTTAAATCCTTTGCCATCACGCCCCAAATCATGCTCAAAGGCGCCGATTGGTTCAGCAGTATCGGCACATCCGGTTCAACCGGAACAGCCGTTTTCGCCCTAACCGGCAACATAGAAAACACCGGCCTAATTGAAGTTCCCATGGGTATCACCCTGCGCGAAATCATTTACGATGTCGGTGAAGGCATCCCAAATAAAAAGAATTTCAAAGCCGTGCAAACTGGCGGGCCTTTGGGAGGCTGCCTTCCCACTGCATCATTAGACACTCCAGTAGATTTCGATTCTCTCACGAAAGCGGGCGCCACCATGGGTTCTGGCGGAATGATCGTAGTAGACCAAGATACCTGCATGGTTGAGCTGGCCAGGTATTTCCTAACCTTTGCATCAGCGGAATCCTGTGGAAAATGCGTTCCCTGCCGCATTGGCGGACAACGGCTATTAGAAATACTGACGCGCATCACCGAAGGCCACGGCAAAATGGAAGATCTAGACGAGATAGAATACATCTCTAAGTATATGCGTGAAGACTCACTCTGCGCTCTGGGACAATTGACCCCCGGCCCGGTCATGGCCTCCCTGCGTTTCTTTAGGGACGAATACGAAGCTCACATCAAAGAGCATTTCTGCCCGGCTGGTGTTTGTCAAGGCATGTTTACTTACACAATTGACGAAGACAATTGTATTGGCTGCGGATTGTGCATGAAAGCCTGTCCTCAAAACGCAATTAGTGGCGAAAAGAAACAGCCGCACACCATAGACCAAAACCTATGTATTCAGTGCGGGGCATGTTATCAAGCCTGTAAAACTAACGTAATTGATATAACACGCCTACAAGAAACAACATCGGCTCAAGCAGCATAAAAGGAGGCCATAAAACAATGGCAATTGCAAACATCACCATTGATGGACAAAAAATACAAACAGAAACTGGCCAAACTATTCTTCAGGCAGCTCGAGAAGCAGGCATCTATATCCCTGTTCTCTGCGATCATCCTGCGTTGCCTCCCGAAGGAGCCTGCCGTGTCTGTCTGGTTGAGATAGAAAAACAGAGGGCATTACAACCATCCTGCACTTTCCCTGTTTCCGATGGATTAGTGGTACACACCAAAACCGAGCGGGTTAAAAAAGCGCGTAAATTCTCTCTGGAACTGCTCATCTCAGACCATCCCCTAGATTGCATGACCTGCGACTCGACCGGCAACTGCCTGCTCCAAGACCTAGCCTACGAATATGGCGTTGAAGGAGACAGATACCACGGCAAAAAGCATAACTATGAGGTTGACGATCCTAACCCATTCATCCAAGTTGACCGCAACAAGTGCATCCTCTGCCGCCGTTGCGTGCGTGCATGCCGCGAGGTCAACGGCGTAGAAGCCATTAGCGTCTTCCACCGTGGCTTTGATGCCTATATTGGGTTTGGAGCTGATACTTACATGGCCGACAGCCCCTGCGAATTCTGCGGAAGTTGCGTGGCGGTTTGTCCCACGGGCGCGCTAACGCCAAAAATATCACTTGGCAAAGGCCGCACCTGGCAAATCGAGCGCATACAAACCACCTGCCCCTACTGTGGCGTTGGCTGCCAAATTGAACTGGAAGTCAAAGATAATGAAATCATCAAGGCTAATTCAGTCTGGGAAGGGCCTTCCAATCACGGCTGGACTTGCGTAAAAGGCCGTTTCGGCTGGGATTACGTCCACCACGAGGATCGGCTGACCCATCCCCAGGTGAGACGTTACCTCTTGGGGGAAGGCCAATCCAAACCGGGTGCAGCAGATCGCCACTCAGAGGTGGCCGGTGATCCCTGGGAGTGGGTCACAACCGATTGGGATACCGCTTTCGATATCGCCGCCCGAAAATTCCGCCAGCACCGAGACGAATCTGGTCCACGGAGCATCGGCGTGCTAACCTCGGCCAAATGCACCAATGAAGAAAACTATCTCATGAACAAGTTCACCCGGCAGGTTATCGGGACGAATAGCATAGACCACTGTGCCCGCCTTTGACACAGCAGTACTGTGGCCGGTCTGGCCACTTCCTTTGGCTCGGGCGCAATGACCAACTCAATTGATGATATCGCAGATCAGGCAGAAGCATTTTTCGTCATCGGCACCAATACCACCCAGCAGCACCCCGTCATCGGGATGCGCATCCGTCAGGCAGTTCGTCAACGCGGCGCGGTGCTAATTGTCGCCGATCCCCGCCGTATTGACCTAACCGATTTCGCCACCCTGCATTTACGGCATAAATCTGGCACCGATATTGCCCTGGTTAACGGTCTAATGCACATCATCCTGGCTAACGGCTGGGAAGACAAAGAATTTATCGCCGCCCGCACCGAGGGCTTCGAAGATTTCAAAGCCCTCATCGAGACCTATACCCCAGAACGGGCAGCCGAAATCACCGGAGTTCCAGTTGAGCAATTGCAACAAGCCGCTGAAATATTGGCGGTAAACAAACCTGCTGCCGTTTTATGGGCAATGGGCATCACCCAGCACACCACCGGAACACATAACGTGATGAGCCTGGCTAACTTGCAAATGCTGCTGGGCAACATGGGCGTCCCCGGCGGCGGAACCAACCCTCTGCGCGGACAGAACAACGTCCAGGGCGCCTGCGATTTAGGCGGCCTGCCAAACGTTTACCCCGGATACCAGAAAGTCACGCTGCCGGAAAACCGCGAAAAGTTTGCCAAGGCCTGGGGGGTGGCAACGGGCGATGGTCTCTCTGACCAGGTCGGCCTGACCGCCACCGAGATGATGCCAGCCGCAGCCGATGGGGAGCTTAAGGTTCTTTACATTCTTGGCGAAAACCCCATCATGAGCGAACCGGACACAAATCACATTCGCCATTGTTTGGAGACCTGCGACTTTATCCTCCTACAAGAAATTTTCCCCTCAGAAACGTCCCCTTATGCTGATATTCTGCTACCCGGTGCTTCTTTCGCCGAGAAAGATGGCACATTCACCAATACCGAGCGCCGCATCCAAATGGGACGCAAGGCCATAAAATCTCCCGGAGAAGCCAAACCCGACTGGTGGATTACGGCTGAGTTGGCAAAGCACGTCCTAGCTGGCGGGGGTCGCCAAATTGCCGAAGCTACCTACAGCGGTTGGGATTACGAGAACCCTGCCCAAGTCATGGATGAAATTGCAGCCCTCACGCCCATCTATGCTGGAGTCAGCCACAAGCGGCTTGAGAACGGCGAGACCTTCCAATGGCCGGTCAAAGATAAAAATCACCCCGGTACGCCAATTTTGCATGTGGGCCAATTTTCCCGAGGCTTGGGTAAATTCCACGCCATTGACCACGTTCCACCTGCCGAATTGCCCGATGATGAATATCCTATGCTCTTAGGAACCGGGCGGGTGCTCTTCCACTGGCATGGCGGGGAAATGACCCGCCGCTCAAAGGGTTTGCTAGAAATCTACCCACATGCGTTAATAGAGGTCAATGAAGATGATGCCGCCAAGCTAGATTTGGGCGAGAACAAACGAGTGCGCGTCTCATCCCGGCGCGGCAGCATTGAAGCCGAAGCCCTGGTCACCGACCGGGTTCCGCCCGGCATGGTGTATGCCAACTTCCACTTCCCAGAGGCGTCTGCCAACGAATTAACCATCGCAGCCCTTGACCCGATCGCTAAAATTCCAGAATACAAAGTGTGTGCAGTCAAAGTTGAAGCGGCCTAGTCCCTTGGACATACCGCCCTAATGTTCGTAGGAGAGCGGTATGTTGCCTAAAACAAAAAAATATCCCCCTGCGGTTGAAAACCACAGGGTACGCGCCAGACTCTTGACGGCTCTTTACATCGCTCAGGAGCAATATGGATGGCTAAGCCCAGAAGCAATCCAACGTGTATCTGAGCGAGTTGCTCTTTCTCCCAGAAAGATTAGATCAACTGCTAGTTTTTACACTATGTTCAAGCTAGAGCCGCAGGGGAAATACCGCATCCAGGTTTGTGAAGGACTTTCATGTTACCTGGCGAGGGGAGCAGTTCACCGAAGGGAAGCGCCTCGTTGGCGAGGTGAGTGAGACGGGTATTGGCATCCCACCCGAAGACCAAGGACATCTGTTTTCTGAGTTTTTCCGCGCTAAAAACGCCAAAGAACTTGGTATTCAGGGAACTGGCCTGGGGCTAGCAATCATCAGGCGGGTTGTTGAAGTAATGAATGGAGAGATTACGGTCGAATCAGAAATTGGCCGTGGTTCAACATTTAAGTTTGCCATTCCCGTCTATAGTAATTTGCGTTCCAGACAAAATATCAGAAATAAAAGTATAATCGTATTGTCAACATCTAGGGTTGCCCACGGGTTAGTGCCACATCCACGGGGATTGCAGTGGTATCGCTTATTCTTTTTGCCACCATCGCATCAAATCATTATCTTAACTTAATTAGGAGGTGATAAGTGAAAAAATTTGTCTTATATGGCTTAATTGGAATAGGCATCATAGGCCTCATTGGGGGCATCTGGTGGTTGTTTGCTCAACCAGCAGGGGATGGACATGGACCTTCCTTTTTCATCTCTACCGGTATCTTTTTGCTCGTCTTTGCCGCTATTAGCTTACGGTGGATGCACGAAACAGCCGCGGCGTTGCTAGGAGCGGCGACCGTTTGGCTGGTTCACTACGTTGGCGGCGCATTTTTTCCAGCTCTGCATATCATCAATTTTGAAGAATCTATGAGTTTTGTAGACTGGAACGTGATTTGGCTAATAATGGGCATGATGATATTTATGGCCATGTTCAGCGAGACAGGCGCCATTAACTGGGTGGCTTTCCGTGCTTTTCGCCTGGCAAATGGCAATGCTTGGCTGCTAGGAATAGCTTTATTTCTGCTCACTGCCCTAATTTCGGCTTTTCTCAATAACGTGACCGCTATTTTGCTTCTGGTGCCGTTATCCATCCAGATTGCTCAGACGGTGGGGGTTCACCCCTTCGCTTACGTAATTCCCGAAGTACTGGCCTCCAATATCGGCGGCGCGATGACCATTATCGGCGACCCGCCCAGCACCATTGTCGGTTCACACTTGGAACTAAGCTTTGTTGAATATCTGGCTAATATGGCTCCCATCGCCATTCTGTGCATGATCCCCTTTTTAATTGTCATAAGTTGGCTTTACCGGCACGAGTTTGCTGGCGCAAAGACAGAGTTCTCGCCAGCCTTAGTATCCCAATTGGAAAACGACGCCCGTATCACAGACGCGGCTTTGTTGCGCAAAGCCGGAGTAGTGGGATTATTGATGATGATTATGTTTTTTACGGGGGATTTCTTCGGCGGCATGCCTCCAGCTGTCATTGCCCTAAGTGGGGCGGCCATCCTAGTTGCCTGGGTACGTCCTGATATGCACCGCATGTTGCACGAAGTGGACTGGACAACGCTAATATTTTTTATCGGCATCTTTGTCATCGTAGGGGGACTTGAGGCTGCAGGCGTTATCTCTTGGATAGCCGGAAATATTGGCAACTTGGCCGGGGGCAGCCTGACATTAGCAACAATATTGATGATTTGGATACCAGGTATTGCTTCAGGCATTGTAGCTAATATTCCATTCACTGTTGCAGCCCTGCCTATAGCAGACTTTTTAACCTCTACTATTCCCGGCGCAGAGAATATAGTTTTGTACTGGGCTCTTATTTTAGGCGCCGATATGGGCGGCAACTCCACTATTTTGGGATCTGCGGCTAGCATTGTCGCCGTTGGCTTATTAGCCCAGGCTGGTTACCGTCTTAGCTTTGGACGTTTTATGCGTGATGGTGTGCCAGTGGTAATAGTTACCCTTTTGACAGCAACTATCTGGTTGCTGATACAATATTAAGGAGGAATAACATGGGTAAGATTTTATGTGCCACACGTGGAGGCGAGGCTAGCTATCCTACTCAAGATGCCGTGATAGCTTTGGCAAAAGAACAAAATGACGAATTAGCTTTTCTCTACGTAGTTGACATTAGTTTTCTGAACCGAACTGCTGCTCCCTTAGTGGTAGATGTAGAATCGCGTTTAGAAAAATTGGGGCAATTTCAGTTAGTGATGGCCCAAGAACGGGCCGCATCCCAGGGCGTGGCCTCCCAGACCATTGTACGCCGAGGCCATCTCCAAGCGGAATTAGCGGCAACAGCAAAAGAGATTGGCGCAACCATTATTGTTTTGGGTGGCCCTTTAGGGCCAAACGCTGTCTTTGAAGAAGCCGCTCTCAAAACCTTTGCTGGTAAAATTGAGGAAGAAACGGGCATCAAAACTCGTATCATTTAATTCACGAATCAACCTAAACCGCCTTCTCTCTCCTGTGTACAATAAAAAATTGTTGTCATATTGACTACGTTTAATTTAAAAACCTCGGAAGTCTCGAAGACTTCCGAGGTTTCCGACTCCAATAGTCACTAACAACACTTTCGCGTACACCCTCTCCTCGCGCGTTTGATTCCATTTCCTCCGCGTGGTAAAATCTCAGTGAATATCCTTTACTTCCCTGCGCCTAGTTTGCAAATGACAAAAGCGCAGGTAATTGTTGTTTAGTATAAATTAGGAGTTGAAAAACTATGGAATCCCAAATTAGCACCTTTGCTACCAAAAAGGGGCTTGCTCAAATGCTCAAAGGCGGAGTGATCATGGATGTGGTCACCGCTGAACACGCCCGCATTGCCGAAGAAGCGGGAGCGGTTGCTGTCATGGCCTTAGAACGCGTCCCCGCCGATATTCGCGCTGATGGCGGCGTGGCCCGCATGAGCGACCCAGAATTAATCATCGAAATCATGGAAAGCGTCTCTATCCCCGTGATGGCTAAAGCCCGCATTGGGCACTTCGTTGAAGCCCAAATTCTAGAAGCCCTAGAAGTGGACTACATTGACGAATCCGAAGTTCTCACCCCAGCAGATTTGCACCACCACATTGACAAACACGCATTCAAAACCCCCTTTGTCTGCGGCTGCCGAAACCTGGGCGAAGCTCTGCGCCGAATTGGCGAAGGTGCAGCCATGATTCGCACCAAAGGTGAAGCCGGAACAGGAGATGTAGTAGAAGCCGTTCGCCATGCCCGCACCGTCTGGGACGAGATTCGCCGCCTACAAAACATGCCCCCCGAAGAGTTAATGTCCTTTGCCAAAGAAATTGGCGCACCCTACGAACTGGTTAAAGAAACCCGTGAGCTAGGCCATTTACCCGTGGTCAACTTTGCCGCTGGCGGAATTGCCACCCCCGCCGATGCCGCCCTGATGATGCAATTAGGCGTAGATGGCGTATTCGTTGGTTCTGGCATCTTCAAATCTGGCGACCCCGCCAAACGCGGAGCAGCCATTGTCAAAGCCGTGACCCATTACAACGACCCCAAAATTCTCGCAGAAATCAGCCGCAACCTGGGCGAAGCCATGGTAGGCCGCAACGTCTCTGAGATTCCCGAAGCAGAACTTTTAGCACAACGTGGATGGTAGAAAACAAAAATCAGTGACGAGGGACCAGATACCGAAGCTACAGCCCTCGTCACTCCTCTCACCCCATCACCTCAAAAATATGAAAAACCTCACCATCGGCGTCCTCGCCCTTCAAGGCTCATTTAGAGAACACATCACCATGCTCAGGGCAATTGGCGTAAAAACGGCAGAAGTCCGCCTGCCTGAGCAGCTAGAAGAAATTGATGGCCTAATCATCCCCGGCGGAGAATCAACCACTATTGGAAAATTAGCCATTGACTTTGGCTTATTTGAAAAACTGCGTGCCTTCGGGCACAAAAAAGCCATCTGGGGAACATGCGCTGGAGCCATCTTCCTCTCTAAAGACGCCCACCGCCAGCAACCCCTGCTAGAATTAATGGACATCACCGTAGAACGCAACGCCTTCGGACGCCAAATAGCCAGCTTCGAGACCGATTTAAAAATACCAGCACTCGCAAAAATCTCTTCTGATAAGGCCCCGTTCCACGCCATATTCATTCGCGCGCCACTAATAGCCACAGTAACCAGAGACGCCGAAATCCTCTCCACTTTACCCGATGGACGCATAGTAGCCGCACAGCAAGGGCGCCTGCTAGCCACAGCATTCCACCCCGAACTCACCAGCGATGACCGTGTTCATCGTTATTTTTTGAGCCTTGTTATAAGCAACAGAGAAACAAAAAATAAGCTCACAGGGGAACAGTAAACCACCATGGCCCGAAACTTCACCTGGCGAGACATCCCCACCCTCCCTCGCTACCGCAAGCAGCAAGTCTTCCTCGATACTTCCCTAAGCCTCACCTATGCGCCTGGAATATTGTTGGGCGTCTTGCAATCTTTAATATTCATCGAAAATTTTTGCATCGCCACTCACTCTCTTCCCAACCAAGAAACAGATGACCTCATTGGGCAGGTTTGCCATTCTGCCCACAAAACATCTGCCCATCTAACCTTCATAGCTCCTAAAAATGCGCTCGCACATTCAGATGTGGTGAAATTATTGACACACCTTTGCCGCCAAGCTGGAGAGAGGGGAGCGCTTTGGGTGTTAGCAGAAGTGGAAGAGGGGACAAAACTGACGGAGCACCTGCTGCGAGCGGGCTTCACACCCTATGCCGAGCAAAGCATTTGGCGTTTTCCTGCTGGAATTCAGGGTACTTCTTCCCCCTTGGCGTGGAAGCCTGTTTCGGCCCGTGACCTGGGCGAAATCCATTCCCTGTACCAAAAACTCATCCCCAGCGCCGTGCGGCGCATAGAACCCCCTCCCACTGCCTCTGATCTTCAGGGTTTAGTTTGCCGCCACAATGGAGAACTTGTTGGCTATGCCGCCGCTCAATTCGGGCCAAAGGGCGTGTTATTAGATGTTTTGTTAGACACCTCCCAGAATGGCACCCAGGCCCATTTAACAGCTATCCGCCAAAACCTCCCCCTCACACGCCAACAACCAGTTTACGTTCGGGTTCGCACTTACCAGCAAAAATTGGCGACCGCGCTTGAATCTCTCCAATCTTCCTCAAGCCCCACTCAAATAGTAATGGTTAAAAAATTATCTGCCAATTATCAGGTGAAACAAACTTTTAACCTCCCCGTGTTAGAGCAACAACCAGACGTCTCTACGCCTTTTGTAAATTCAGAATCAAAGTCATAAATTATGCCTAATCATCACATTACAGACAATTTAGAATCTCTTTTAGAAATTTTGCCCTCGAAAATTACACAAGCCCTTTCTGAAGCGGGCGACAAAGCCGACCTCATTGAAGTTGTTTTAGATTTGGGGCGTGTCCCTACCGCACGTTTCACGAATTATGAGGCGGAGCTTAGCACAGAAGAAGTCAAACGGGACGAGATTGATTATGTTGTTAAACACATTGGCAAATTTGACGATGATAATAGGGCAGGGATAGAGAGGACGCTGCACCGCATTGCGGCTATTCGCAATCGCACGGGGGATGTGGTGGGGCTGACGTGCCGCATAGGACGGGCGGTTTACGGGACGACAGAGATTATTAGAGATTTGATTGAAAGCGAGAAGAGTTTGCTCTTTCTTGGCCGCCCCGGCGTGGGCAAAACGACTATGCTGCGCGAGGCGGCTCGCATTTTAGCCGAGAGCAAACGAGTGGTGATTGTCGATACTTCAAACGAGATTGGCGGAGATGGCGATGTGCCGCATCCTGCCATTGGCAAGGCGCGGCGGATGCAGGTTGCTGCTCCATCTTTGCAGCACGAGGTGATGATTGAGGCGGTTGAGAACCATAACCCCGAAGTGATTGTAATTGATGAGATTGGGCGTGAGTTGGAAGCGCTGGCGGCGCGTACCATTGCCGAGCGCGGGGTGCAATTAATTGGCACAGCGCATGGTAATAACTTAGAGAACTTGCTTATTAATCCCACTTTATCTGATCTCATTGGCGGTATTGAGTCGGTGACGCTTTCGGATGAAGAAGCTCGCCGCCGAGGAACACAGAAAACCGTTTTGGAACGCCGCTCTCATCCCACTTTTCACGTTTTGATAGAAATTCAGACGCGCGACCGTTTAGCTATTCATGAAGATGTGGCTTCGGCGGTAGATTCTGTGGTGCGGGGCGGGCTGCTGGTGCCAGAAATCCGCTCTCGCGAAGAAAACGGGGAAATCAAAATTCAAAAGTCTCCTGTACCGCCAAAGTTAGCTAAGCCTCAGCCTTCACATCGGGAAGGCAGACAGCAAAGCGGATACCAAGCTCCTATTTTGCAAAAGGAACAGTCCAGAGCGAATTTACAGAAGATTAATATTTTCTCTTATGGCATAGCCCGAAACCGCTTAGAGAAAGCAGCCGAGCAATTAAAGGTTCCAATTGAAATCCAAAAGAGAATCCAAGACGCGGATATGGTTGTAACTTTGAAACATCATTATCGAGCTAACCCTAAGTCAATTATGACCGCCGAGGAAACGGGGTTGCCCATTTATGTTTTACGGTCTAATACCGCGCAGCGCATGGAACGTTTTTTGCGGGATATTTTCAATATAGTAGATAAATCTCTCTCTCAGGACGAGGAAATGGCTCTGCAGCAAGCTCAGGGCGCAATTCAAACCGTTCTTAGCGGCGAGCATTGGGTAGAGCTTCCTCCAGCCAAGGCGCATATTAGACGCTTGCAACATCAGATGGCCCAGCAAGCGAATTTAGCTTCTCATTCGTATGGCAAAGACCCCAATAGACGGGTGAGAATTTTGGGGGAGTAGGGACTGGGACGAGACAACCACCCGATTACCCAACCATCCGACTACAACTACCAGGTGCAACACATTTTGAACTGCAAGTGCAGCGCGCCAGGCTATCCAACCACCAAACCACCCAACTGGATTATCCCATGTTTATCACTTTTGAAGGCCCCGAAGGCAGCGGCAAGACTACACAAATATCCAAACTAGCCAATTTTTTAGAGGAAAAAGGTTACTCTGTTTACAAAACCAGAGAACCTGGGGGAACCGCTATTGGAGATCAAATTAGGGCTACATTATTAGCGTTGGGGAATACAGAAATGCACCCTCGTACCGAGGCTCTGCTGCTCCAGGCTTCGAGAGCACAATTGGTGGAAGAAGTTATTTCGGTGCGTTTGGGAAACAATGAAATAGTCCTTTGCGACCGATACGCGGATTCCACGCTCGCTTACCAGGGATACGGGCATCAAAATGATTTGGAATCCTTGCGAAAAATCATCCATTATGCCACTGGCGGCTTGCAGCCAGATTTAACAATTTTGCTGGACTTGGACGTGGAAGAGGGTTTGAGGCGCAGGAGCGAAGCAGGGGGCGTCAACAGATTAGACGCCTTTGAACTTGATTTTCACCGCCGCGTCCGAGAGGGTTATCATCAATTAGCCAAAGCTGAGCCGAAACGTTGGGTGACTGTTGAAGCCAATAGATCACTTGAGGTTATTCAGCAGGAACTACGGGAGCTTGTGCTTGAAAGGCTTTAAATACGGTATGACAGGGGACGGGAGACAGGGGACGGGAGACAGAAAACGGAGCAATATAAAGAGCCTGACTTTTTTAAATCAGGCTCTTCGCTATTTAATGGCACTTTTTACTCATCACGCCTTACGCTTCACTCCTCACAGCCATGCACCGCGTGCAATTCTCATCGCCACACAACAGCGCAGCGGAGTCTTCTAAAATGAGTTTCCGCGCAATGGGAATCAACGCTTGGAGCGGGATAGCCGTAATTGGCGTTGAGCCAAATACTCCCCGTCTAATATAGTCTTCAATGTACGGTGTGATGGCATTGAATCCGCGTGAACATCCGGGGATATTGGGACATTCAATAACGCCAGCGGGAGTGAGCGCCCAGCGGGTGAATTGCTTCCGCCCAGCCAATTGCTCGGCGTGGTGAATGCTGACATTGGCGGTCTGGTCTATGCCCAAAAGTAAAACCCACCCTCCTTGGTCTACCAAAACCTCAATCGGCGCCAGGGGTTGAGAAAGCGTCTGCGCTTGTAAGATGTCTTCAACATTAAACCCGGCAAAAGAGAGAATTGGATGATGGGAGCGTCTAGCTTGGGGGCGTTTGCGTGCAACTTCAGCCAACTTTCCCATGGCGGGGTTAACTGCAAGAGCATGGTCAAAGAATGTTGCCCATTCATTGGATTTAGGCGGGTGCTGGTAGTCAAGGCCATTATTCTCTGGCCCCACTTTCGGGATCACCATGGTCTGATAAGTGAACGAAGGCATCAAAATTGAGCGATACGTAGCAGTCAATGCCCCCAAAAGAGTATTCGCTCCACCTTTTATATCGTCAAGCAGGGTGCGCGAAGTGTGAACAATAACAGGCCGTTGCGCCGGGATTTCGAATTTTTGGAATGTTTTTACTAGCTCACGGTAGTTTGACATAGTTGGTTAGTTAATAGTCTAGTGGGTTGTAAGTATATTTTGATGTGTTCGTAGTAGGGCACGCGAGTGCCAGTTTTAGGGGCTGGGTGAACTATCGTTTGCTACTACAAGTTATCAATTTATGCTTGACACGCTACTAGTAGTCTTTAGGCCAATGGTCACCTAATCTCTAATCATCTACCCTTCCACTCTGCCTTACGCTTCTCTATAAACGCGCCCATCCCCTCTTTTTGATCCTCAGAAGCAAACAAGAGGTAAAACGAACGCAGTTCATCCTCAAGCCCTTCGGCTAGGAAAGTTTCGAAAGCCTTGTTGACCGCTTCTTTGCCAAGCTGAACCGCCAGGGGAGCGCGATGAGCAATTTTTTGGGCAAGAGAGAATGCTTTTTCAAAATATTCTTCTATGGGGAGAACGTAATTTACTAAGCCGTATTCAAGAGCTTCTTGCGCCGTGAGTGTGCGATTATTGAGCACCATCTCCATGGCAATGGCTTTCCCAACCGCCTTCGTCAGGCGTTGAGTCCCGCCCGCGCCGGGGATGACGCCTAAATTTATTTCAGGCTGCCCAAACTTAGCCGTCTCTGAGGCCACCACCATATCACAAGACATGGCTAATTCGTTCCCGCCCCCCAGACACCACCCCGAAACAGCGGCGATGATGGGCTTTTTAATCTCTCGAATTTTCGCAAAAGTGGGAATGAAATCGCTTTTCAGCATGTCTATCACAGAAGCGGTAGACATCTCTTTTATATCCGCGCCAGCCGCGAATGCTTTGTCGCTTCCGGTAATGAGTATAGCCCCAATCTCGTCTTGAGCGTCAAAAGCGAATAACGCCATCACGGTCTCTTTCATGAGTTGCGGGCTAAGAGCATTAAGAGCCTTTGGGCGATTGAAACGGATGATGCCTACACCCTCTTTGGTTTCTACAAGAATGTTCTGATAGTCGGGCATGTTTTTCTCCTTTGTGTCCCTTATTTCCTCTATAGCCTCTGCTTCCCCTAATTATACAGCAAAAACTCAGAAATAGGCCGTTCTCCGTTTTTGGCGGCAACCTGTCCGGTGAGTTCTGAACCGCAGTAGCGGATAGCGTGCTTCGCCAGGTCTTCTTGGCGCATTTCGGTGGGGCAGATGGCGTTAACGCGGATATTATACGCCGCGAACTGCGCCGCGGCTTCGTGCGTTAGCCGCAACAAGGCAAAGGTGCTAACCGTTAGGGAGGGGTTTCCCGTCTGGGGGATGAGGTTCACCACTCCCCCGCCGTCAGGCTGCTCTTTGGCGACCCGCCCGAAGGCTTGCAAAGCGTAAAACACGCCAGAAAGGTTCACGTCCAGGGATCGCTGCCAATCCCAATCATCCAAGTCCAAAATTCCGCCTTTGGGATTAACGTATCCCGCATTTATCAAGACGTCAATCTTGCCCCAATCTTCAAACACGGTTTCAATGATTCCCTGTACAAAACGCTTTTTAGCCATATCGCTAACATACGTGCGGCACTGCCCCCCTCCGCCGCGAATGGACGCTTCCAGCTCATCCAGCAATAAGGGAGAAATATCTACAGCGGCGATGATTGCGCCTTCGGCGGACAAGGTTTCGGCCAGCGTTTTTCCCACGCCGCGCCCCGCTCCGGTGATGAGGATAACTTGTTCGGTGAGTGATTTCATGTTTATTCTCCGCTGTCTTTTGGGCAAAGGGGAATTGTGTCTCGATTATCGGCGGCGTTGAGAGGAAGGCCAAAATAGGGCGTGGGGTCTAAGGTGTTGCGGATTTGCAGCTCGTTGAGGAATTGCCCCTCCCCATCGTCCTTGACAATGGAAAAGTGGAGGTGTACCCCCACCGGGTGGCCGGGCGTCCCCGAATAATTGCCCTGGTAGCCTAAAAACGTCCCCGCCTCAACGTAAACCTCGGATGTACCCGGGGGAAAAGCAGCGTCTATGAAAGAATCTCCGCCGGGGCCAGCCAGATGTGTGTAATACGTCCAAATTTGGCGGTCGGGTTGCAAGGGGTCGCTGGGGACGCGGATGATGAGGGTTGATTTCCAATCCGCCATGCGGGTTAGGTAGCCTGGGTACACAACATAGACTGGGGTCACGCCGGCCTCGCTTCCGGCGAAGATGTCTATTCCCTGGTGTTTGTGGCCGGGGCGGAAAGAATCGCCCCACAGGTAGCCAATGTAGCCCTCGGTGGGGATGAGGAAAGGCGCCTCGCCGCAACGCTCTAGGGCAGAGACGGCCCAAGCGGGGTGCTCTTCTGGATGGCGAATCCAGGCAATAACGCGGCGGCTGCGGGCATCTGAGCCGGTGTACCAATGGTAAAGGTAGTACCCGCCCACGAGGGCAACCACCATTCCCAGCGAAAGGAAAATTTTGAGGACAAGGGGAAAGCGTCTTTTTTTCATTTTGCTCTTCCTCAAACCTCCGAGGGCTTGGAGGGGCGGATATTTTCTAGTTCGTCTTCTTTGTGCTCGGCGGTGAGGATTGTGGCCCGGCCTTGGGTCATTTCGTGGATGAGCTGCCCGGCCCGCTCTCCGTGGGGGGAGGTCAAGGCTCTGTACAGGGTCTCTTTGCTGGGGAAGAGGAATTCGTAGGCGCGGGTGAACATCTCCCGGCCATAGATAATCTCTTGAACATGGGCAACCGATTCGCGAACTAGGCCAGGCATCTGCTCGGCGTGATGGAGGAATTCAGGCCAACTCTCGTCAAGAGCGGTTTCGTCAACGTTAGGGGGAATTAATATAATGAGTTTGTACATAGATTTAGAAAGTGTGAAACATGCTGGGCTAGGGAGCTAGAAACTACATAACTAGAAAACTAATCTTCCCCGTAATAACAATACCTGTTTCCTTCTTGATCTTTAGCGCGGTACATGGCTATATCGGCGTTTTTTACCAAAGTATCTACATCTTCACCATCGTCAGGGAAAAAGGCCACTCCAATACTTGTGGTGAGATGAATTTTATGGCCATTGAACGTAAATGGCGCATGAATTGTTTCTAAAATTCTCTGGGCAGTCTGGGCGGCATCTTCCTTGTCATCTATGTCGGGCAATATCACTAAAAATTCATCCCCACCCATGCGGGCAATGGTATCACTCTCACGCAGGGTACTCAGCAGGCGTTTACTAAGAATTTTGAGCAATTTATCTCCTGTGCTATGCCCTAGGGTGTCGTTAACTAATTTGAAGCCATCCAAGTCAAATAATAACACACCCAATAGTCGCCGATTACGACTCGCGTGCGCCATCTCTAGCTTCATGCGGTCGTTGAATAGTCTTCGGTTTGGTAGATCGGTAAGAGCGTCGTGGGTAGCCATGTGTTTAATAGCTTCTGCCATACGTTTACGCTCGGTAATGTCTTCCAAGCTTCCCTGATAGTAGAGAATCTGTCCTTTATCATCTCTAATAACTTGGGCAGTATCTTGTACCCAAATAATAGCCCCGTCTCGGCGGCGCATTTGCATTTCAAAGCCTTGAATAGTCTCATTCTCTTCAAGTAATACCTTTTCTCGTTTGCGTTCTTTAGGCGACACGAATAAATTTGATACTTCGGTTTCGAGTAAAGACTCTCTATTTTGATGACCTAGCATTTTCACTATAGCTGGGTTGGCATCTAAAAATTGGCCTTCAGGCGTGGTGAGGTAAAGCCCCACAGGAATATGCTCAAATAAAGTTCGATATTTTTCTTCACTTTCTCGTAGTGCGTTCTCTGCTTTTCTTCGGACAGTGATATCTCTTACAGTGGCTAGCAGGAATGCTCTTTCATTTAAGTCAACTCTTGTTAGCAATACAGTAGCAGGGAATTCTTCTCCGTTGAGTCTTTTATGTGTCCATTCAAAGAAATTTGAACCTTCGTTCATAGCCAATTGGAGCATCTCTTTAGCTTTTTCAATAGAGCGGCAACCATCGGGTTGTTTCTCAGGAGAAATCTCCCAAAATTTGAAAGACGTGAATTTTTCTTCGTCTTTTATATTGAACATTTTTAGGATAGCGGGATTTCCTGAAGTAAACTTCCAGTCTGGGGGTTCAAGCGTCATAATGGCGTCTTTAGAAGAGGCGAACAACTTCCTGTACCGTTCTTCGCTCTCCCGTAATGCTTGCCCAGCCAATTTACGGGCGGTGATATCGGTAAATAGGGTTGCAAATTGTCCTTCTTGAGGACAATAAGCGGTCACGGCGTAATGCTTTTTTAGGTCTGGGCTGTAATCTTCGAAATAGGTTGCTTTGCCAGTAATTGCCACCCATCCAAAACGTTGTATCCAATAAGAGCCTATACCAGGAATAACTTCAAGCACGGTTCGCCCAATTAAATCTTCAGCTTTTATGTTGACCAATTGCTCAAAACGAGAGTTCACTTCTAAGAAGCGGTAGTCGCATGGTTTGGCGTTTTCGTCTAATATGACCTCGTGCACAGCAAAGGCGGAGGTCATGGATTGAAAAAGTTTTTGATAGCGGTGTTCGCTTCTTCTCAGTGATTCTTCTATTTGTTTTCGTTCGGCAATTTCTTGTTGGGCTTGCTCGTATAGCCGGGCATTGTGAATGGCTATGGTGGCTTGATCGCCTAAAAACTGCAGGATGCGCAATTCGTTTTCTGAAAATGTGTGCGGGCGATTAAAGGCGATGTTCATCACGCCTTGCACTTCATCGCCAATTTTCAGCGGCAGGCCCAGGATTGCTCCGTTCCAATGTTGATCTTCAAATAGTGGATGTGAGGCCATATCGTTAACGACAATACGCTCTCCGCTTTGGGCAACATTGTAAGTTATGCCATTTTGTCTAATAGCGACATAAGGTTTTTCTTGTAGCTGGCTATCAAAGAGAGCGGATCCAAACTTTAGATGTTTTCCATCGTAAAGGAAAATATGCGCGTCATTGGCCGAGGTGAGTGAAAGTGCGTTTTGAAGTACTTCTTCTAGCACCGGTTGCAGCTCTAAAGTAGCGGTGAGATGTAAACTAGCCTGGTATGCGGCTTGGAATTCGGCGTGGCGCTTTTGGACTTCTTGGCGAGCTTCTTGAAGCTCCTTTTTGATTTCTGCTAGCATAATGGCGTTGGCTAGTGTATGCGCCAGAAGAGGGGCACTGACCTCTTTTTGAAAAAGCACTTCCTTCGCCCCTGCTGAAAACGCCAATCGGCGTTGCGTTGGG
This sequence comes from Chloroflexota bacterium, assembly GCA_003648195.1. Lineage (GTDB taxonomy): Bacteria > Chloroflexota > Anaerolineae > Anaerolineales > UBA11858 > B10-G9. The sequence continues at coordinate 24,826 of QMOK01000002.1, forward strand.
TCTTCCTGGCAAATCACTATGACCGGAATGTGTGGGGAATGCGCCTGAATGTTCGCCAGTGCCTCTTCTATTTGTTCTTTTTGCGAGTCAAGTTCTAACAAGATGACGTCAATTTTTTTGGCATCTAAATATACTAGCCCTTCCCGAAGGTTTTTAACGTGCGTCATTTTTAAATCGGGAATATCTTTCCCAATTGGTCTCGTTTTGGCTAGAATTTTTTCAATTGGCAGCGCAACTTTGTAGTTATCTTCTGCCAGTAGAATATGGAGGGCTTCTTTCATTGTGCCTCCTGCATGATCTCTATAAAAACCTCCACTAAATGGGGGTCAAAATGTTTTCCAGATTGTTTTTTGATGTAGGCAATGGTCTTTTCTGTGGACCAAGCATCTCTATAGGAACGATTAGAGATTAAGGCATCGTAGGTATCCACTATGGCGAAAATTCGTGCCGAAAAGGGGATTTGTGTTCCTTTAAGTCCTTCGGGGTAACCTGTTCCATCCCAACGTTCGTGATGATAAAGAGGAATATCAAGAGATGGGCGCAAGAATTTTACCGAAGAAAGCATGTCGTAGGCGTATATTGGATGGAGGCGCATTATTTGCTCTTCTTCATCGGTTAGCGTGTCTGGTTTTTGAAGAATGTCATCGGGGATAGCCAATTTGCCAATGTCGTGCAAAAGGGCGCCGCGCCGAATATGAGCCAATTTTTCGTCTTTTATACCTAATTTCCACGCCAACTTCATGGTTGTTTCAACCACACGGCGACTGTGTCCCTCAGTTTCAGCATCCCGCATTTCAAGGGCGCGCGCCCAGCCTTCAATGGTGGCTTCATAAGCCGCTAGCAACTCCGCATTGGCGGCTTTTAGGTTGTCGAACATTTTCGCGTTGTTAATAGCAATGGCTGACTGGTCGGCCAAAGTTTTTACAAAACTTTCCCATTCTTTGGTAAATTTGAGGGGTGAACGTTGGAAAAGTTCTAATACACCTACCAACGCCCCTTTGACACGCAAGGAGATGGCATAATAAGAAACAAAGCCCTCTTTTTGGAAAATAGCATAACGTTCGGGAGGGGAATATTGCTCTTCAAGGGGAAAGACCAAAACTGGTGTGTGGCGCAAGGCCGCTTTTCCAGCGTAGCCTTCTCCTGGGCGTATGGTTGCGTATTGAGAGCCGTTGGTTTTAAAGCCGTGTCCTGTAACATAGTTTAGTTTTCCTAAACTTTCTTGATAAACGAACACGTTCGCAGCATCCACGCCTAATTGCTTGAGTACCTCATCCAAAATTATGTCTAAGGTGAGCTTTAGATTCATTATTCCTGTTATGGCGCGGTCAATGTTTTGCAGAGATGATAGACGTTCCATGCTGCGATTGGCTTTGGCAAGCAGACGGGAGTTTTCTAAAGTTAATGCGGTTCGCTCTGCAAAAAGGAGCATCAGGCGTTCATCTCGAGTATCAAACGCTCCTAACTCGGAACTTTGCAAATCAATTGCTCCAATAGTGTTTTTCTCAATTTTGAGCGGAATCACCAACTCAGAACGTGCGTCTTCCCAGTTGGGAATGTAAGTAGAGAATGTTGTTAAATCTGGAACATTAACGGTCTTGCCTGTTCGAATAACCTCGGGTATCAACCCTGAGTCATCTAGCGTTAATGTCCCTGACAATACTTCCTTTCTGCAAGTGCCGGCTACCGCAATTCTGTTTATTTGTTGGGTTTCAGAGTCTATTATGAACAGACTGCAATTGGTTTTCTTAAAATTTAGTAAGATCGTCTCGGCGATGGTTTGGGCTACAATATCCAGGCTCTGATTTGGGCTAGCAAGCATGGTACCCGAAGCGTTGTATAAGCGAGTAATTTCTTCTTTGGCCTGTCTAAGACTTTCCTCCACTTGCGTTTGTTCGGCTTGTGCCTTTTCCAATTTTGCAACTCGTTGGCGTAATTCTGTTATGTCGTTAATGAGTTGCGCTTTGGTTTTGCGTTCATCTTTCACTTCGCATTTCTCCCGTTTGAGGAATATGCTGTGTGTAATAAATACTAAAGCATAAAAATTATTAGCCACATTATACACTACCTTCGCTTTTAAGAAGTATAAGAAAATTGCGCGTTTAGCCACTACTTGGTTGAGAGAGGTATTTTTTATATAAAGCTCAGATGCCTCCAAGACCTTCGAGATTTCAGCTCCAAAAGCAGTTAACAACATTGTGTACTTGCCATAACAGCATCAACCGTTTACTGCTTTTGGATTTATGGTATGATACCCATAATTGAATTCAAAAAAAATAACCCCACAAGTGGAAAAAATGAGCGAAAAAATTACTGTTATAGAAGGTCCAACCCCCATATTTCAAGAAGTACGCGGCCTATGGAACTATGGTCTGCTAGAAAGCCATCTTCAGCACGATACAATTCTTACTGAATTGCGTGCTTTTGACGGTTTTGCTCTTGTGGAACGTTGCCAGCAAGCCTGGAGCAATCAAGAGCCTATCAGCTTAGAGTATCGCACCGAAGAGGGCTTGCCCGCTCAATTGCCCATTGTGGCCGCCTACTGTGACGAAACAGACGAAGGCGACGTTATCCAGCTTTGGCTTCGCTTAGAACGGGACGACATAGAAATTGAGCTTGAGTACGATGACGAATACGATGATGAGTACGATGACGATGATGATTTTGATCCGTTACTCTAATTTGCTCATTAGCCGCTATAAAAAAACTCCCTAAAGTATTTCAGGGAGTTTACGTTTTTAATCTATAGTAGTGCTTTGGAGAGAAAAATAGGCCTAGTGCCATTCTTTGGGGGAAGTGCGCCGCTCGTTCCTTAGGGGGTGGCATGGCGCCGAAAACGGGATTCGCCTCCCCCCGCGCTTAAACGCTCACAGTTGTTTACCCTTTTGGGAGTTGTCTCTACGAATGTAAAGGGTTACCTCGGTTGGGTTAATCTGCCAATAGAATTATAAATCACGAAAATTGCCCTCAACAACGTCATCTTCAGATTTTTGGATTTTTTTATATTCTTCAATGATGTCTTGGGGAACAAAGGCTAAGAAAATTCCCATTAATAACGCAATAATGCCAGCGTCGTCAAGTGGGCCGGGGAGCAGGTCAGGGAAAAGCAAGAGGTAGCCCAAAGAAAGAAAAGGCAAAAGTTTTAGTAATGGGCTTACGCGTTCATCTTTCATTAGCCGAATAAATAATCGCAGTTGATTTATCATGGTGTTAATTTCCTTTTTTGGTATGCTCAAAAAAAATTATATCACTTTCAGACGACTATCTGATTAGAATTTTGTATAATAAGAACATGAAACGTAATAATACTATTCACGGACTAATTTTTGACTTCGATGGTTTGATTTTAGAAACTGAACGCCCTATTTTTGAGGCCACGCAAGAGCTTTACCATTCTTTTGGGCAAGAGCTTAGTTTGGATACTTGGGCTAAGGTGATTGGCCTTTCGCCCGATGAGCACGATCCGATAGTGGATTTAGAGGTTTTGGTGGGAAGAAGTCTAGACCGCGAGAAACTGCGAGAGAAAATTTCTAATCGGGAGAATGAATTGATTTTAGCGCAAAAGGTTCTTCCAGGGGTTGAGGATTATATTACAACCGCTCGAAAAACGGGGCTGAAGTTGGCTATTGCTTCTAGTTCTTCACGGAAGTGGGTTTTGGGACATTTAGAACGTCTTCAGTTATTACGTTATTTTGACGCTGTTTGTTGCGCGGATGATGTAAAACGCGCAAAACCAGACCCGGCTCTTTATAGGTTGGCGCTAGAAAAAATAGGTTTGCGCCCCTCGCAGGCCATCGTGTTTGAAGATTCGCCTAACGGCGTTTTGGCCGCCAATCGGGCTGGAATTTTCTGTGTAGCCGTCCCCACAGAGCTAACCGCCCAGCTTTCTTTAGATCACGCCAATTTGATAGTTGGTTCCTTGGCAGATGTGTCGTTGGATGAGTTGTTAAACCAGTTAAGGAGAGTAAGATGAATACCGCTCTAAAAGTCATTGCTAGAATTTTCGCTTTTATTTTTGCCATTTTGCTTGTGGTGGCTATTCCTGTTGCTCTTATCGCTTATGATGCGGGCAGGGTTGTTTTCAATCCACCAATTGTTAAGCAAATAACCACCAATATTATCGCCGAATCAGATTTGATTCCCGTGGCGTTGGAATGGTTTTCTGAAAACCAAGCCGAGAAGAGATACGAAGAAGATAAGGCCCAAGCTTGGGTAGATGAACCTAATATTGTCCAATTGATGGCTCATTTGGATACTGAAGATTGGCGTGAAATACGTGAGGAAATTCTTCCAAACGCCATTCTGGAAGAATGGGTATCGGTGAGTGTAGATGGCACGTATGAATGGATAGATAACAATGCGCGGGTTCCGCAAATTATTTGGGACTTGCAACCGCTTGCCGAGAGAGTTAACAGTGAGCATGGCATGAAAGCGATAATGATTGCCTATGAATCTCTAAAACCCTGCAGCCCTGAGCAGATTGCGGATTTCAAGGAACGTTTAGCCGCTGTCCCCGCTGGAACGGAGGTGCTTTACAATCTTTGTCAATTCCCTGGCACGTGCGCAGAAGATGTTGAATCTTATGGCTGTGACCAAGTCAACGACTACACAGAATCTCTGCAAGACCTGGTGCAAAGTATTCCCAGTAAACTTGAGCTAACCAAGGAGCTGGCGCAAGTAGAAGATACAGAAGGTGTAGGTCCGTTAGCTATCAAACAGCAATTGCGTGCTATTCGGCTTATGATGAACTTGGCTCCATTGTTGCCTTTGGGTTTATTATTCTTGGTTTTATTGTTTGCTGTCCGCTCCTTAAAAGAGCTAGGAATGTGGTGGGGGATTCCGCTCAGTTTGGGAAGTCTAATAACATTGATTCTTGCTTTGTTGTATAAGCCGTTGATGGTTGGCGTCTTAGCAGCTGGTCCGTTGAGCGAAACTCCCACCTTAATTATGCCTCACGCGGTGGGAGGCGTAATGCACCTAATGACAGAAATTTTCCGTCCCATGCGATGGCAATCTTTGGTGACGCTTTTAGTAGGCGTGGCGTTGATAGTTATGATGATTATTGCCAAATCTGAAAGCGAGAAAGAGAAGTAACCGTTCCCCAACGCACTAATCACTATGACCACCACTTACTCTGTCCCCTCGGAACACATTCGCCCCTTTGATGTTTGGCACGACTTGCTCCCTGTAGCCAATTTAATAGAAACCAGCTTCGCCGACAAATTAAGCCGAGAAGGGAAGGCTCTGGTGCGCAATATGCGCTCTTCGGCAAAAGACAAACGCTTCAAACGCTGGGCAGTCCGCGCCGCTGGACGGGTTTCTATGCCTCTTTCGGGGTTTGTTTGGGATAACGATGGAGATGTGATTGGCAATTTGAGTTTCATCCCTTTTCGGTCGCTTTTGCATCATTATTACCTCATAGCCAATGTTGCCGTCCACGCCGATTATCAACGCCAGGGAATTGGCAGCGCTCTTGTTAAAAGGGCGTTACAAGACTTGGACTCCCGCAACTTGGACGGCATCTGGCTTCAAGTTGATGCTAGCAACCAAGCGGCTATAGATTTGTACGCCAAAATTGGATTCCAAAAACACGCTCGCCGAACCACTTGGGTACGAAAAGCACAGCGTTCAAAAGAGATTGCGCCAGAAAATTTCTCGGAAGAAATAACTGTCAAATTGCGCTCAACCAGGCATTGGGAGTCGCAGCGAAAATGGCTAAAAAGAACTTACCCACCATCGCTCCGCTGGTATTTGCCTTTGAGGGCGTGGGATTTGCGAGGGGGAGTTTTAGGAATGTTGACGCGATTCTTTTTCGAAAGCCCACGGGTAAAACAATGGTCGGCAACAGACGCAGATGGGGAGTTGATGGGAGTTTTGAGCTGGCAATCTACAACAACATTTGAAGATAAGTTGTGGTTAGCCGCTTCTCCCAAGTGTGAGGAAACGGTAGCGAACGCCTTTTTCCCCTTTTTGGACCATACTGAGAGGTTCAAACGTTCTCTGCGGTTAGATTACCCTGCAGGGAAGGCTGTTTCTAGCTTAGAGAAGGCGGGCTTCACTCGTGTTCGAACGTTAATTTGGATGAAATTGGGGATGAAGGCGTAAATCTCGCGCGGGAATGGCGTCCGCTTAGGGTGTGCAACATCCTCAGAGCAGATGTTCACGCTTCTAAACAGCACACGCCTGAGGCTTTGGAAAATGCCAGGGAAAAGGCTTTTTATCCCCAAAAACTATGTTGACTTTCGGCTAAAATCAGCGTATACTGAAGGCGAGTTTTCGGAGGAAAATAAATTATGCGAATCAATAACTCAAAAAGAATAGTTTCTCCTAAGTAGGTGTCGCACGCGCTGTAAAGTTGCGTGTTTTTTTTTATTGGTTAAAGGAGGTAGTCAGATGGATTCAGGAATGATTAGCAAAATTCAAAAATCAAAACAATATGCACAAGAGCGTGAGCGCTTTCAGATAGATGCTTTGTCGGTGACTATTAAGGGGACAAATAACCTTCATAAGACATCTTTTAAAGATGGAGAGTGGCAGTGTGATTGTGATTTTTTCAAAACTAGGGGACGATGTGTTCATACTATGGCGGTAGAACGTATTCTGCAAAACGCTGAGTTAGAAATGGCCGCCCCCCCCATAGATGAGTAGGTAATTAGTAAATTTGTTGTTTTCGCTCCGCAAGACGGCTTTGTTCTGCGGAGCGTTTTCTTTTTTGGGGGGAAATGCGCATTACTCTTGCTTGGTACACATAAGAATGTTGTTAGCGCACGCCGAGCATATCCCTGCTTGACTCTTATTTTCAACCCGATATAATGGCAGCTATGAAATATTATATTTGGACTTCAGGATGTCAAATGAATGTAGCTGACTCTCGTCAGGTATCCTCGGCGTTAGAACAGTTAAATTACCAAGAAACAGACAGTGCAGAAAATGCGGATGTGGTGGTTTTAAACACGTGCGTTATTAGGCAAAGTGCGGAAGATAGCGCAACAGGCAGAATTAGTTCATTGCAGGGATTAAAGCGCAAGAACCCGAACATGGTTATTAACGTCATGGGGTGTCTGGTGGGAGTGAAAGGCCACCAACACCTAGCGGAGCGTTTCCCGCATGTGGACGTTTTCTCCCCTCCCTCCGACCCTGGCCCGTTAATAGCTTATCTTACGCAAGACGAAAGCCGTGCCTTGGAGGAAGAAACAACCGCTCGGCGTTTCGCTTTTATGGATGAAGAATTACCCCTTCCCAAAAACCATTCCGACCAAGTTACGGCCTACGTACACATTGTTCTAGGGTGTTCTCATGCCTGTACGTACTGCATCGTGCCCTACCGCCGAGGCCCCGAACGAAGCCGCCCCGTTGAGAATATAGCCATGGAAGTTAAATCATTGGTTAAACAAGGCGTGAAAGAGATCACCTTGTTGGGGCAAATTGTTGACCGCTACGGGGTAGATTTACCGCAAAAGCCAACCCTCTCTAGTTTGCTAAGAGAAGTGCATGACACACCTGGCTTAGAACGTCTGCGCTTTTTAACCTCGCATCCCAATTGGATGACGAATGAACTCCTTGATACGGTGGCTGAACTTCCCAAGGTAATGCCGCACATTGAGGTACCCATTCAATCGGGAGATGACGAAGTTTTGGCAAATATGAAACGCGGCTACACAACCGATGAATACCGCGAACTTATTCACAGAATCCGAACCCGTATCCCAAACGTAGGCATAGCTAACGATATAATTGTTGGTTTTCCAGGAGAAACCGAAGAACAGTTCCAGCACACCTATAACATTCTTGAAGAATTGAAATTGGATGTAGCCCATTTGGCGCGGTATTCTGGACGTCAGGGGACAGTGGCAACCCGCCGCATGAAGGACAACGTCCCCGAAGAAGAAAAATGGCGGCGGTTCCGCGTTTTAGAAGAGCTTCAAAAAGGCATTGCCGCGGAAATTAACTCTCGGTACGAAGGCAAAACAGTGAAAGTGCTATTTGAAAATAAAGTGCGCGGTCGCTGGCGAGGAAGAACACCAAACAATAAATTGGTCTTCACAGAGACTGAACAAAACTTACACGGGAAGGTCATCCCTGTAACTATCACATGGACAGGGCCATGGTCTATGCAGGGAAAGGTAGAAACGCGCTCCAAAAAATAAACCTCCCCAAACCAAAGAGGCAGCAACTCATGTCAGTTCGTCAATCTCAAAAAATCTTCTTCATCGCCATCATAATTCTGGGATTATTTAGCGCTTGCAACATGCCCCAAGGCACTCCCGTGCCATCCCAAGGCCCAGGCGCGGTCTATACTGCCGCGGCGCAAACAGTCTCTGTCCAACTAACCGTAGCCGCTGAAGGAACTCCACACCCAGCAACCACCGCGGCAAATCCGCCCACCCCAACCGCCATCCCAGAAAATATACTCACCCCTACAGATTCCCCCCCGTCAATTTTCGGCACACCAATAGGCTCGCCCACCCCAACCGCAATCATACCCGACCACATGACGTTTATTAGCGATATCACCTACCCTGATAACGCCCAAGTTTCGCCTGGAGAAGTATTCACCAAAACCTGGCGTTTAGAAAACACTGGCTCTAACACCTGGACATCAGAATATTCCCTGGCCTTTGAACATGGAGACGTCATGGGCGCCTCAACCCCCATCAAATTCACAGACACAGAAGTAAAACCTGGAGAAACTATTGATATTTCAATAAAATTAACAGCTCCAGATGTTCCCGGCCTTTATCAAGGATTTTGGGTACTTCGCAACCAGGATGGCGAACCCTTTGGCGATGGCGGCTCCCTGCAAACTTTTTGGGTGAAGGTAAATGTGGAGATAGGAACAGGCGTGATGTTCAACTTCAACGCCTTCGCCGATGAAGCAGCGTGGGGAACAGGAACCATGCCGGTTAACTTTTCCGGCCCCGGAAGTGATTCGCTAACATTCGGGCCGTCTGCCAATCCCGGAGACCCATTCGCCGATCTACGAAACAATCAAAAACTAGAAAATGGCCGCGTTTCTAATTGGGTGCTAGAAACATACCCCCCCGTAGGCGCAAACAACTACATCATTGGAAGGTATCCCACTTATACCGTCAATTCTGGCGATCACTTAATGGGCACAGTCGGCTTCATAACAAACCCAGACGAGAGCTGTGGAAACGGAGACGTGAAATACCGCATTAGCTACACCGTAAATAACGACCTTTCCACAGTAAAAACCCTTTGGGATTGGGCAGACACCTGCGATGGCATAGTTAAAGAAATAAAGATCAACCTCTCAGATTTAGCGGGAAAAGAGATTCAGTTCTATTTGCTCGTCATTACGCACACCTCTACCGATGAGAATTACACCTTTTGGGCTTCCTTAGCTGTGCAGCGCTGAAACTGAAGAACCTCTACTACATCAACTTTTAAGTAACGACAAAAAAGTAAGTGCTGTCATTGCGAACAAAGCGTAGTATACTCGAAGAGTGTCCCCAAATGCGACAAAAAAACGGTCAAATTTACCCTGATAGGATGCTTCGCTAAGGGGATTAAGAGGAGGGCTAAGGTTTAACAAACAACTTTTCAGCACCCCCTAAGTTTCTGCAGATTCGCTAATTAACAGAAAATAAGGTAAAATGACATTTGTTAAATCAGTCTACTGTTGAAAACACATCACTTGTATTGAAATCTATAACTCTATAGTTGAGGATATTTGACATGGCTAAAGAAGAATCACCTAAAGAAATCATTGACTCGTATCGTAAACGGCGCAAGACACAAGGTCAATCATGGAAAACCACTTTGATCTTCATTCTGGCGGCCTTATTGGTTATTATAGGGTTGAATTTCTTAATCTTTTGGCTTACAGGAACAGAAATATCTATCAAAGATATTTTCGCTTCTGACACACCAACCCCAACCAGCACGCTCACACCAACCTTAGTGCCACCCACCGCAACCCCCACACTAACGCCCACAGAAATTCCACCTACTAATACTCCAACTATCACCTTCACCCCCACCCGCTCTGGCGCAGTGATTTATATAGTACAAGAAGGTGATAGCCTATACACTATTGCAGAGCGATTTGAAATTGACCTCTTAACGCTAATCATGGTCAATCGTGATCGCCCAGAGTTTACTCTTGACCCGCTCAATCCCATCATACGTCTAGGAGATGAACTACTAATCCCAGCCCCTGGCGAAACTTACCCATCCCCTACGCCTATCCCCTACGACGCACCTCCAGGCATGATGGTGGCCTACACAGTTCGACCAGGCGATTCCGTACAATCCATTGCCCTCAAACTGCGCAGCACTGTAGAAGACATCCTAGAACGCAATGAATTCATTGAAGAATACCAAGAAGGCCTGCTTTTCGTTGGCCAAGTTATAAATGTAAGAGTAAATCTCGTTACTCCTATGCCAACCGTGGAAGGAGAATCGACACCGGTAAACACACCAGGAGCTATCTCCACACTAACGCCAACCGCAGCGCCGTAATAAACTTTTCGAAAAAATATAAGAGCCGGACAACAAGTCCGGCTCTTTTTGGTTAACAAAGGTACTGGGCTGTCAAATATAAAAAGATGGTTTGTAACAAGGCACGAGAGTGCCTACTTTCGGCAAGGACGCACTCTCGTGCGTCACTACGAACACATCACTTTAAGCTTGACACAACAGTACAACCGCAAAGAACAAAAAAAACCACTGTAATTCCCCGCCTTCGAGCGTATCATTTCCCTTGACGCGAAAAAGGGAAGGTGTATAATTTTCCCGCCTTATTGAGAATGATTATCAATATCAATTATAGAAGGTCAACTATGGCAAACACATCTACAGCAAAACGTGCTGAAATTTGGCAAGAGACACTCCAAGAACATGGCTGCCGATTAACAGCCGCCCGCCAAATAGTGATAAACATCTTGGCCGCAAGCGAAATCGCCCTCACCCCGCAAGCCATCTACGACATAGCCCGCAGAGACGGCCACTCCCTAGGACTTGCCAGTGTTTACCGAGCGTTAGAAATATTAGCAAAACTCAACCTCATCCAGCGCGTACACCAGCCGGGAGGATGCCAAGCATATTGGCCAACCCTGGTTGGGCATAAGCACTTTATAATCTGCAAAAAATGTGGCCGAATGGAAGTTTTTGAAGGCCAAGAAGACCTAACCGACATCTTTCAAAAAATAGCAAAAGAAAGCGGCTATCAAATTCAAGAACATTGGCTGCAAATCTATGGAATTTGCAAACAATGTCAATAATTGGAGAATACATCTATGTTTAACTCACCTAATACTTCTATCTGGTTAGCAGCATTTGCCTCTCTGGCAGCAGTAGTAAACAGTATCGGAATTTTCACCATCTTCAAATATAAAGCCTGGGCTGAAAAAGCAAAAACCTACTTCATGTGCTTCGCCGCCGGAATATTGATTTCTGTTCCCCTAATACTAATTTTGCCAAAAGCCCTTGAAAAGAGCTTCTATGCCGGCTTCTTCGCCCTGATTGGCTTTTTATTCATGTTCTTCTCTAACGAATTAATAAGCAAGCGCACAAAGCAAAAATCACTCGCGTTTGGGATAGTAGCAGTCGAAGGGATAGGAATTCACTCCTTTATTGATGGCATTATCTACGCAGTCACTTTCCAATCCTCAATTCTCATTGGCGTCCTCGCCGCTACAGGCATGATCATACACGAATTCGCCGAGGGAGTGATAACCTATCTCGTGCTCAGAAAGGCTGGCGTGAAAGAAAAAGCGGCCATGTTCCAAGGCTTTTTAATTGCCTCCCTCACTACCCCTCTGGGCGCACTTGTAGCTTACCCCATCATCCGTCACCTAGGAGAATTACAAGTCAGTTTCATGCTTGGCTTCTCCGCCGGAGTGTTACTCTACGTTTCAGCCTCTCACCTTTTACCCGAAGCGACAAGCCACGAAAAAGAACATTCCCAACTTACTTTTCTACTGGGAGTCGGATTAGCGTTGCTTATTGTGTTAACAAAACTTCTCTAAAAGTTAAAAAACGGGATTAAAGCAACTGCTCAAGCGCGGCCTGAATTTCTTCCCTAACTTCAAAATTCTCCTCCCCGCTTAGGGATGCTTTCAAGGCTCGGCACGCGGATTCACCACCGATTTGGCCCAACGCCCAAGCAGCGTGCCCCCGCACCAAGGGTTCTCCATCCCCCAAAGCTGCTACCAACGCCGGGACCGATTGCTCCTCCCCAGCGTTTCCCAACGCTACCGCCACGTTGCGCAAATACCCCCGGCGCTTGGTTCGCTTTACAGGACTTCCCCTAAATTTACCATTGAAATCATGCGGAGAAAGCGATAATTCCTCCTCCAAAACGGGAGCCGCGACCTCGGCTCGAAAAGCGAACTCCGCTGGGGGCTGCGCGGGACGCTCATTCCAAGGGCACACCTGCTGGCAAATATCACACCCAAAAATCCAATCCCTCAGCAAGGGGCGCACATCACGGGGAATGGCCTCTTTCAGCTCAATTGTCAAATAAGCAATGCACCGATTGGCATCCAATGTATAAGGCGCTTTTAAGCTCCCCGTGGGGCAAGCGTCTATGCAACGCGTGCAAGAGCCGCACTGAGTAGTGGGAAAAGGCGGGTCAGGCACAAGCTCAATACCCAACAAAATTTCGGCCAAAAAGAAATAAGACCCCTGTCCGGGATTGATGAGGCAAGTGTTCTTCCCAATCCATCCCAGGCCAGCGCGGGAGGCAATCTCTCGCTCTAAAATTGGCCCTGTGTCGGTGTACCAACGATTAGGAACAGCCTCCCCCACACGCTCTTCAACAAATTGCACCAATGCCTCTAATTTTGGCGGAATAACGTGATGATAATCTTGCCCCCAGGCGTAAGAGGAAACTTTCCCCGTCCCTTGGCGCGGACACGACTGGGGATATGGCATACCCAGCACGAGAATGGATTGACATTCGGGGAGAATAGCACGAGGGTCAGCCCGTCCGCAACGCGCCCGTTCGGCGGACATCCACCCCATCCCGGCGTGATGCCCATCTGCCAGCCATTGCTCATAAAACGCCAAATGCGGAGGAGGTTCGGGGGTGGTAACACCCACCAAACTGAATCCCAAACGTTTAGCTTCAGCTTTTACGGCGCGGGTTAGTTTTTCCATAATGGTAGGGGCATCCCTCGCGGTCGCCCAATGCCAAATTTACGGCAGCCAGCGAGGGGCGTATCCGTTGATGACCAAACGTGTCTTCTGCGATCCAGAGCGATTGACGACCCAAATTTCGGGCGGTTCTGATAATTGGGCATTGTTATAGCGCACATAAGCCAAACGCTGCCCATCCTGATGCCAGACAATGCCTGTGTGATTATAATCTGGGGCGTCTGTTAGGACATAAGCGCGGTTTCCATTTGATGACATCACCCACAATTGACGCCCCGGAGACCAGCAAGACGCTTCTAGGCATTTACGCTCAAAAGCAATTAAATCTCCAGCAGGAGAATAAACAGGATTGGCGTCTTCTAAATAATTTTTCGGCGTCAAATCTTGTTCTGTCCCCTCGGCAAGGTTAAATTTTAGCAGGTGGCGTGGGGCGTAGTCGCCCACAAGATAGGTGATTTCGGTAGTGACAAAGGCATCTCCCGTTGGCGACCAGCTTCCAGAACCGCCGGTTTCATTGGCATGAGTAATAGTTCTCCCGTCCGCCAGATTGGTGAAAACAAATGCCTGCTGGGTATGGTCGTAATAAGCCAGCCATCCCGTGGAAGACCAGGCGGGGTTTTCGGTGAAGTGCCCATATTCTCCAACTGCCATTGAACGATGGCTCTGCAAATTGTAAACGCGAACGCTCGGAGCGCCATCAGCTACTTGCGGAATCCATTCGTAAGCCAAATATTTCCCTGCGGGGGAAATTTTAGGGGAACGACACAAAGATTGGACACATTCAAGAATAAGACTCGATTCCCCTGTGAGTCGACTCAGCGCATAAAGTGCGCTCTCTGCGCTTGAATGCCAAACGCTGTAATATAACGTCAGACCATCGGCGCTAACGTCAAAATCTAGCACACCATGGGGGTACGCGGTTAGGGTTTGGCTCTCGCCTGTTTCTAGGTTAAGGGTATAAAGATTGCTATTTCCATCCGCAGGCCACAAATAAACGAGAACCGGCGGGGTAATCTTAAAATTCCAGGTATGGCTTTGGAGAAGCGGCAGCCCTAATTCCGATTTTGCGCCAGAATCGAGGCACAGCGTGAGCGTCTCTCCGTGGGGCCAGGGCTGATGGGGGATGAATGTTAGGGTATCGTGGGATTGGTTCCAAGAGATGGTTCCCGTTTGAGGCGGTTGGACAGAGAGATGCGCCTCAACGCTCTTCTCGTTCATGGGGCGAGAGAAGGCAATCTGAAGCGGCTGCTCTCCAAGGAGCGGTTCGGCGTCACTGGTGGGTAAAACCCGTTCCACTCGTGGTGCCATCCCCCAAGCCGCCACTCCGGCAGCAAGAATGAACAAAATGATCAGCAAAAAAACAAGATTGCGCTTCATAGCAATATTATAAACGAATTTTAGAGACACGAAGCATCTTTTTGATATTACGGGGTGGAGTTGAGATTTCCGAAGTTTACACTACAAAAAAAATAGTACGCCTCAAATTCTTATTGAAGCGTACTGGAGCAGGTTCTTGAATTCTGCCAATTACTCTTTTTTATCGAGCATTTGCATCTGAGAAGCAATCACTTTTGTAAAATAGCGCGTGACGCCCTCTTGTTCATAGCGGTCTGTTTTTAGGCGACCTTCCAAGAAGATAAAACTGCCTTTTTTAAGATATTCTTGGCAAATTTCGCCCAAATGTTCCCAGGCTTCAATATTGAACCATTCGGTGTCTTCGTTTTGGTTGCCGTCTTTATCGCGCCAGCGCCGGCTGACGGCCACGCTAAACTTACAAACTTTCTTGCCGTTAGGAGTATACTTTAATTCTGGGTCTCCCCCCAAATGCCCAATCAATTGAACGCGATTTAGACCAACCATGTCATCCTCCTTTAAATAAAGTGTATACAGAAACAAATGAACTAAAATACGCACAAATGCGCGTCTCTGGCAAAAAAAACTCAGCTCATCTCCTGACGTCCCATCAAAGCCCGCAAAAGCGTGTTCTGGTCGGCGTACTCCAAATCGCCGCCCATGGGCAAACCACGCGCCAAGCGAGTAACCCGCACATCAAAGGGCTGCAACTGCTGGCGCAAATACATCGCTGTGGCGTCTCCTTCCATGCTTGGGTTTGTAGCCAGGATTACTTCGCTCACGGCATCTTTCTGCACCCGTTTCAGCAATTCTGCAATACGTAAATCTTCTGGGCCTACCCCTTCAATGGGAGAAAGCGCTCCCTGCAAAACATGATACTTTCCCTGAAAGCCAGAAGTACGCTCAAGAGCCAGTACATCCAGCGGCTCTTCAACCACGCATACTAGAGTGGCAATGCGCTCAGGGTCAGCACAGACCTTACACTGGGATCGTCCGGCTTCCATGATGTTAAAACATGTCGGACAATAATCCGTCCCCGCCCGCAAATTCAGCAAAGCTTCCGCCAAAGTTTGCACCAACGTCTCTTCAGAGGTTCGCAGCAAAAAGAATACCAAACGAGAGGCGGTCTTTGGCCCCACTCCTGGCAAACGTGAAAGAGCGTCAATTAACATTTTAATTGGTTCTGGAAGCATAATTTTACACCCCTAAAAAGGCAAACCGCCTCCAGCAAGCGGCCCTAAACGATCTTCGGCCAACTTGCGCGATTGGTCTAACCCATTATTCACAGCAGTCAAAATTAAGTCCTGCAACATCTCTACATCGCCATCTTCCAAGAGAGCGGGATCAATTTCTACAGACTTAAATATCTGATCTCCGGTAACCACCACCTGCACAGCTCCGCCTCCCACCGTGCCCGTGACCGTTTCTTCTGCTAACGCCTCTTGAGCTTTCAACATCTCTCGCTGAAGCTTCTGAAGTTGCTGCATCATCCCTTTATTGCTTGCTGGCATTCCCATTCCACCACGTTTACTCATCTAAACCTCCAAAATAAAATTAGCTTCTCTGAAATAATTTTCAATCTCTATCTGAAACGTATTTTCCGCCTAAATCGCGAACCGCCGTGCTAATCATGCCGTCTGGTTCCACGGTAGAGGGAAGTTCGTTCCCGTTTCGCGTGCCTGTCACACATTCAATGGGCAGCTCTTGGCCCAACACCTGTTTTAGAGCTTGCCTAGTGATTTCCAGATGGTTCTCTTGCTTCATCTTTGCCATATTGATTTCACTATTAAAATTCAAAATTAGTTTTCCGCCCTTAATGCCCAATGGCTTGCAAGAATGAAGCACCCCTTGCGTCATAGGGCTTTTCTTCCGCACCGCGGCAAGCACCGCGCCCCACTCTTTCAAAACATCTCCAACCCTCGGATTGGAGTCTTCAACATCCGCTGTGGAAG
>QMOK01000003.1 GCA_003648195.1 Chloroflexota bacterium
AAAGTTTTGCGTGTTTTAGGCCTATGCGGGGATGAGCGTTTAGGGTATTGGTTACTGCCATTTGGTAATGTGCGTTCGCCAGGGCGTTGAACACTCTTGCTTCTTCGGTACTGCCCGCCCCCAGAGTCAGCGCGTCTTGAAACATTTCTTCCGCTTTATCCAAGCGATTTAGCATATAGAGAAATACGCCTCTCCGAACCAGGCTTTCTATGTACTCTGTTGTGTGCCGTGTTTCATCTAAATAAGTTAAAGCCCGATCAATAAAGGTAAGTCCTTCTTCAAATTCGCCAGTTGCCATGCAGGCATCGCTCAAGTTTCCCCAAGCGGTACCTTTGAGCAAATCGTCCTCGCGTTGCTCTCCAATCTCTAATAAGGATTGGTTAAGTCGCTTCAATAATTCAATGTCTTGGGTTTCAAAAGCGATGGCACTCCAAGTGGTGAAAAACCGGTATATTCGATTATTAGTGGGGGATAATTTGTGGGTTATTAATAGTTCTTCAGCGTGTTGGAAAGCATGAACGGCTTCCGCCGAGGAAGCCAAGTGCCGGGCTTCTTCGCCTGCTTTCACCCAATAATGAAAAGCGGCTTCAAAAACTCCGGCTTTTTCATAATGAGCGGCAATGATAGCGGGGGGCGCCTCTTCGTCTACTCTGATACGCGCGGCCTGATTGTGCAGCAGCACACAGCGAGCTGAGTTCATCCTCTGTAGTAAAACTTCACGAAATTTTTGCTGGACAAAGCGGTACTTGTGCAAATCGCTTTGGTTTTCTTTTTGCTCGGTAACAATATTTTTCTTAACCGCTTTTTCAAACGCTATAAAGACTTCTTCTTCTGTTTCTGTTGTGGTCATTAGCGGCAATAGGCTCAAGTCAAAACTTGTTCCTAACACGGCTGCCGCCTCCAAAATTCTATAGGTCGCTTCGTCTAATCCCATTAGACGTGTCTCTATAATTTTAGAAAGTTTTTCACTAATGGGCAATCCGGTTCCTGATTTTATATCGAATTTGACGTCCGCATCTAAAATAGCCCATAATATTTCCGCGATAAAAAGTGGGTTTCCGTCGGATTCTTGGGATAGCATTTGCGCTAATTCCCTTGATGGAGATTCTTGAAGAATGTGATACGCTAATTTTGAGATGTCATTTAAGGATAATTTTTGCAGCCTTAGGAAATTTATGTGTTTGGAATCGCAGAATGAATTCACTAATTCTGGGTATCTATATGTCAATTCGCCTTCGCGCGCAGTCCCAATCAACATTCCCCGCCCGTCCTTGAACGGATACCGTTCCATGAGGTAGGTGAACGTTTGTAAAGTAGCCTTATCCGCGTATTGAATGTCATCGAAAACGAGCAAAAGAGGCTTTTTAGAGGCTAGCAGTTTAAAGACTTGCCGAATAGCTTCTAGCAACAGATTTTCCCTTTGGGAATCGTCCGTGACTTCTATTTCTTCGACACTTGGCCGAATCATGGCAATCTCTGGCAACATCCGTGTCAAGCAGCTTACCCACGTGAGGGGCAGCTCAAGCCATTTCTCTGGCGTAATTTGATAACGAAATAGGCTTTTGAACGGTTGATATGATAGATTCACTTCATTGGGTTTGCAGGTAATGTAAAAGACATCTGCCCGTGAAGATATTTTATCTGCATATTCTTTGAGTACTCGCGTTTTGCCTTGTCCTACATCGCCAAGCAACAAAACGCTTTGCTGTTGTTTTCTACTCAGCCGTAATTGGGTAAGAATTTTCTCCCGACCCACTAAGGGCATATCTATTCCAGGGTGAATGTCCCAGGTAGGCTGCGGTTCTGGAATATCTACTGAAATTTCTTTCTGGATTTCCTGGTATAAGGCTACTAAGTTGGGAGCAGGGCCAACTCGTCCATGGGACAGCATCACCTTGGTCACTTTTCTATAGTATTCACGAGCCCGAGGCATTTCCCCTCGCTCTACAAGTATTTTCATTTGGAGGTAATGGAGATAATCCGAAGTGTTGTTTTCTTTGAGAGCCTGTTGAATCAAAGGTTCAGCAGATTGAAGGTCTCCAATTGTATGATAATAATCTGCCAAACGTTCAAGCACATCCCCGCGTAGTTTTTCTACTTCCTGCGCTATTTTCCGCACTTCGTTCTCAGCTTGTGGTTCACTTGAAAAATCAACCCCTTCTAAAAAGTGATTCCCATTCCACAAACCCAGTGCCCGATTTAATAGGTTAACAGTTTTACGGGGAAGTTTCTGTGTCCTAGCGGTACACCAAGGGATTTGCCCAACGTCATCTAGCAGGTCATGAAATTGGGTTAGGTCAACATCTGTATGCTCAAAATCTAGCCCTATGAACTCATCTATTGAAATAATGAGTCCGGCATCGGGCAAGCTTGCTTTTAGTTGAGAAGACGCTTTTGCAACCCAATTTGGAGAGGATGCTGTCTTATTCGCAAAAGCGATTTCCAGCTCCTCGCGAGAGATTAAACTATTTTGAAAAGCCAAATAATAAAAAAATAATTTCAAGAAAGGCTCATCAATATCAATAGTTTTTTTACCAAAATGAATTTTCGGCGTGCCAAGTAAATATACGTGAAACTGGTTCATAGAAGTTTCGCAGAAAAGTTTATTTATTCAGGGTGACTAATATTACAGAGTCGTAAAATCCGCTTGTTGAACAGTGGCACATACAACGAAAAGGATACCAAAGGCGCATTCAATTTTATTACGAAGCGCATCAATATTTCATCGGCTTTTATGAGAACTATATGACAAGAGACTACGAAGATTCAATTATCTTATCCGCTCTCGTTAAAATTTCTTGAGCAGCTTGTTTATTGCTCTCGCTAGTGCTTCCCAGCATTTGGGCAAGTTCATTTTGCCGCTCTTCGCCTGTTAAAATTCCCACTTGCGTGACTGTGCGTCCATCCTTAATTTGCTTTTGAACGCGGAAGTGCTGCTGCCCAAAGCCAGCCAGTTGCGGTAGGTGAGTGATGCAAAGGACTTGATGTTCAACTGCTAAGAGCCGTAACTTGTGCCCCACAACAGTGCCCACCCGCCCTCCAATTCCTTGGTCAATTTCATCGAATACCAAGGTAGAGATGCTGTCAACGTTAACTAGCACTTGTTTCAAGGCCAGCATCAGACGGGATGTTTCTCCGCCAGAGGCGACTTTCGCCAGAGGTTTCAAGCCTTCGCCGGGGTTGGTTTCTACCATGAATTCAATCTCTTCTAGGCCATCTTGAGTGTAGGCTAGTCGGCGGTTACCATCTA
The DNA here is from genome assembly GCA_003648195.1 of Chloroflexota bacterium. GTDB lineage: Bacteria > Chloroflexota > Anaerolineae > Anaerolineales > UBA11858 > B10-G9. The sequence goes on from QMOK01000003.1 coordinate 3,251, forward strand.
CTGGCACACCCGCTGGGTCTGGGGTTTGATGAAAATTAACTCGGAAGCGAGCTTGCGCCATGCGCAAGTCTTCCAATTCTTTCTCTAGGGCTGCTGCCATTTGCTCTGCGCCTGTCTGACGGCGCTGCGTTAGAAGTTGGCCTTTCGCGCCTAATTCTGGGAGCAGATTTTCTACTATCGCTTCTAACTCGATAATACGCGCGTTGCTATTGGTGATTGTTTCTAGTTCAGCACGAGCGTTCTCAGCGTAATTCAAAACTTCTGGGATTGTTTGACCGTATTTCCGCTTTAAGGAGCGTATCACATCTAAGCGTTCTTCAACTTCTGCAAGTCGTCCGGGGTCAAATTCTATGACGTTCAAATAGTCGTGCAAGTCGTGCGCCAGCTCTGCGATGCCTTCAAATAGGTCATTAGCTTTCTCGCTCAACGCAGTTTGAGAAGGATCAGTATTAGTCAAATTTGTAATATTATCTACGATCTGACCTAGAAGCTCCGTGACTGTAGGTTGGTCTGGGGGAGCTTCATCTAGGAGGCTCAAGGCAATTTGGGAAAGTTCAGCCAGTTTTTCTGAATTTGCCAAACGTTTGTGTTCTTGTTTTAGTTCTTCATCTTCTCCATCGGCAAGATTTGCCATGTCAATTTCGTTCAGTTGATAAGCTAATAACTCGGAACGCTGGGCATTGTCGTACTCAGATTTCCTTAATTTGGTTAATTCTTGTTTGGTTTGCTGTAATTCGCGGTAAGTTTTTCGATAATCGGCTAAGGCTTCTCCTACATCTGCGTAGCGGTCTAGCAAGCCAATGTGTTGGTTGACGCGCATAAGCGAAAGATGTTCAAATTGGCCGTGGATATCGACTAGGCACTCTCCTAGTTCAACTAGAATGCTCACGCTGGTGCGGTGTCCATTCACACGGGCTACGTTTTGTCTATCACGTCTGAGTTCCCGGCTTAGGGTGAGGTAGTCGGTGTCTTCTAACAGTGCTTCACGTTTGAGAATGGCAAACACTTGTTTTTTGACTTTCGCTGGGATACAGAAAACCGCTTCCACGCTTGCTCGTTCGGCACCGCTTCGGAGGTCTGTCATATCTGCCCGATTCCCCAGCAGCATGCCCAAAGCGCCCATAATAATGGATTTTCCAGCCCCTGTTTCTCCAGTAAAGACAGTTAGGCCTGGCTTAAATTCTAGCTCAAGTTCGTTTATAATGGCGAAGTTTTTAATACGAAGTTCAGTAAGCATATTAGTGATTGAATTGGTAGTAGACTGTTGTAGTAACAATCGTAGAGTAAAGTCCTATCCAAGTTAGGGGTAAAATCGCTCCCAGCCCCAGGCTTTCAATTATAAGCACAGAGCCAATAATGTTGATGAGCAAAATGGGAACGCTTCCCAAGAAAGACGCGGCAGCGACCACTTGATAAAGTCTAGGAGAACGCCTTTTTTTAGTTATTTTCCGAACTATTGCCACAATGATGGCGCCGACTATGGGGGCAATGAAAACAACGTAAAATCCAAAAGCCCCTGCCAGCAAGCTCCCTAAAAATGAGAGTATTCCCGCTGCCAAAGAACCTGATAAATAATCATACCACTTTGTGGTGATAAATATTTTTTGCTGGTTTTTTATACATTCGGGGCAACGGTAGCCAGTGGGAGTATGTTGAGCGCATTTTAGGCAGATAGGTCTTCCGCACTTGTTACAGCGCAAACGAGTTTCACGTTTGGGGTGAAAGGCGCAGGTAAGGGGTGGTGAATTCTCGCTCATTGTTTTTTCTCTATTGATGGGTTGCAGCTCATGTGAGGGGTAAGGTTTCGGTAAAAATACCCTGGGTCTTCAAAACGAACGAAGCGGACAGTGTGTTCACCAGCTCTAATTTCAATACGATCACTTTCTTGAAGTTCAATGGGAAATTGTCCATCAATGGAAAGTACGGCTTCGTGTTCGGTATGAGCTAACACAGAAATATGGGAGCCTTCTGCTAAAACAATGGATTGCTCAATGGAAAGATGAGGTGCCAAGGGGACGAGAAGAATATTGCGCAATTCTGGTAATAGAATAGGCCCCCCGGCTGCCATGGCATAAGCGGTAGAACCTGTTGGCGTAGAGGTAATAATGCCATCGGCCACATAGGTGCTTAATAGCCGTTCATCGACATAAACTTCTAGTCGAATAGGTCGAGCAAATCTTCCTCGGCTGATAACGGCATCATTAAGGGCCATCCACTGCCCAATTTGTTGTTCGTCACGCCACTGTGCTATTTTCAACGTCATGCGATCTTCAAGCCAAAACTCGCCCCGAGCCAACCGGCCAAGGGCGTCTTGCCATTCATCGTGCCCAATCTCGGTGAGAAAACCAAATTTGCCTAAATTAATCCCTAGAATAGGCGTCCCGCTGGGAGCGCACATATGTCCCGCTCGGAGCATTGTTCCATCTCCGCCCAAGGCAATGAATAAATCTTGTTCGTCAACATCAAGGTCGTTAAGCATACCCGCTACAACTTCTAAATTTCTTTCACGAAGATGTTCCGCGATTTGCTCAACAAGTTGAGATGCCTCTATAAATTTGGGATGAGTGCCTATTAGTATTCTTCGAAATTCAGAGAGTTTTCTTGTCATTAACTTTTTTCGGGTTCTAGTGATTGGTCGCATTTGGCGCGGTAGCCGCATTTCGCGCATCGTGCCAGAACTTGGTGATCTCTTGGCACGCTGGTTCGAAACTCGTCCCGGCGCATGTCGGCCAGCACATCTAAAAGAGAGTCCTCAAGTTCTTCTGTATAGTCAATGCGAAATGTTTTTTGGGGGTAATGCAAAATCCCGTAGGAAGGCCGGCGTCTGTATTCTGTTTCTACCAGTTTACAGTAAACGGCCAATTGAAAAACATGAGCATCGTAAGGTTCATTGCGCACCTTGCTTGACTTAACCTCAACGGGGATAATTTCCCCGCCGTGCTCTACTAAATAGTCTGGCTTGCCCGTCAGCTTTAAAACAGCATCGTAAAGCGGATTCTCGACTGCTCCCCATTTTCGCGTGTCGGCGTAGATGACCTTTCCGGGAGGCATGGCGGTTGATTGCCGTTGGCGTTGAGAGACCCAGAATAAAACTATCGCCGCTAAAAATACAAAAAACGCTAGATATAACATTTTTGCCGCAACCTTAAACGAGATGCCGCGCTACGTAAACGGTGAACAATCCCAATGCCAACAAGATTAATGCATAAGCTAAAAGTCGCAGCAATCCACTGACGAATACCGTTGTTCCGTGCTGATAGTGAAGCTCCTGACCATTGACCAATTCCTGCTCGTTTTGGGATCTGACACCTTTAATGGCGTACCACCAGGCACGCTTGCAATACAAATAAGAAGCAATTTCAGACGCTCGAATGATACGCCGTTCTGATTTTTTGGTCATTGGTGTTTCGCTATCTTCTCTACTTGCCGCCAAGTTTATTCATCGGTTGGGGTGGGAGGATGAAATAAAGATTCGGCCAAAGAGGTAAAACCAGGTGATTTGATTTCGCCAAATTTCTGTTCGTACTTAGCAATGTTTTCCTGTAAGGCATGACAAAACGCTTTAACGCTTAAAGGGCTCATAAGAATACGAGACTTGATCTCTGGCCTTTTTTGGCCCGGCAACATCCGCGCAAAGTCTAGCACTACTTCAGAAGGAGAATGCGCGATGCGCACTAAATTCACATACTGTGCTTCTAAATCAGGAGGCAAATCCACTGAGAGTAAATTTTTTTTTATGTTTTCTTGATTTTGGCTCATGTTTGTATTTTCCCGGCTTGTTAGCAGCAATAAAAAATCTTCGCCGTCTTACCACAAAGTCACAAAGTACACGAAGTTTTTCTCCGTGTACTTTGTTTATTTGTAATTGGCGATAACGAGTGTGATCTAAAAGGGAATCTCATCTTCTTCGGCTGGGGGTTGACCTCCCACATTGCCCTGAGCTTGGTAAGCCTCATTTTCTGCTTTACTGGACAAGAAAACTACTCGATTGGCGGAAATTTCAAAACTGGCGCCCGCCGAGCCATCCTGTCGAGTCCAAATTCGGGGGCCGCCGGTTTGGGGGTCTGGTTTGATACGGCCTTCTACTAACACTTTGCTACCCCTGCTAAGGTATTGGTTAACCGATTCGCCTTGGGCTCCCCATACTGAGACACGGAACCAGGTTGTTTCTTCTTGTTTCTGCCCATCATTACTAGTCCAACGCCGACTTGTAGCAACGGAGATATTAGTAACAGCTCGCCCATCCGGCATGTAGCGCAATTCTGGGTCACGGCCTAAGTTTCCTACAATAATAATTTTCTGATACATGGTAATTTCTCCTTTTGAATAAACCGCAGATCTTAATTTATCTGAACAACGCCTATTATACAATGTTTTAGCGTGAGATGTGAGGCATGAAAAATCCTCATTCGTCACTCCTTACGCTTTATTAGACCATTCTCGCGTTCGGGCGAATAATTCCTTGAGAGGACGCAATTCGTGAACGGGAAGAGTCAGGTTCTCTGTTTGCGTCCTCTGCCCAGAGAATATGCGATTCCCGCTTGGTAAACGCTTAGCCTTCCGCGCAAATGTCTCTCCCTGCAAATAGCCCACAAAAACCATTCTCATTCCGTAAACCCAAATATTAGCCCATTGCGAAGAAGAGATAAGATAAGGCTCTTCCCAAGTGGGAATATGCACCCCTATCACACCATCCGGCCATTTAGCAACTTGAAGGTAGCTTAAAGTCTGAAAATTTACCAGCGCTTCAACCCGCTCTCTGGGAATGAGCATCAAACGCGTTGTTTGAAATTCTCCTTTGATGTTCTGCCCCCCCAGCGTAACCTCAACAGGTTCGGTAGTATCGCATTTCAGGGTTACCTTGCCAATGGGGTTTCCGTCACGCGAACGGGACACATCGGCGGGCAAACTATGAATAAGGTGAACGTGTTGCCCGGCTTTTACCGCTTGTTCTACACGCTGACGAGTTCCAGTGATCAACGCGGTTAGAAAAGCGAATACATAAATCCAATTTCGTACTTGGGGCAAGCCAGGAACCTGTTCGGCGGGGATAACAGTTTGAGCCTGCAATAATGTTTGGGGAGATTGATGAGCCAAGCGAATACGGTTTTTCTCTAAAAGCAGCGAGGTGCTCAACGCACATCGCCAGCCGCCTAAATTGAGAAGGCAATCTTCTGGATTAGCAAACTGCGCCGAACCCCAAACCTCGTGCGGGATTTCCCGGGCGACAAGATAACGTTTGAATGCAAGCTCCACGCCTTTATAAGCCACAATCTGGCGCAAACGCTCAGGAATGTTTTCGCACCTCTGAGAATAGAAATATGGCAAGGAACGAAGCCCATAAGCTATTCCAGCCCAAGTCAAATCATCGCTATACGAAAGGGTCAAAAAGTCTGCGCTTGTAACCATGTTTCTATTAAGCGTAAAACGTGATCAGTGATGGCTACGTTTTACGCCTCATTTTTTACTCTATATCTCTCACAATCAAGTCTGTAAAACTAACGGTGACGGCGTTTTCGCCTACAGAGCGAGCGAAAACACCAAAAGACCCCAACGCAATCTGATCATCAATCACAGAAAATTGATAATCGCCGTTTATGAAAAAGTGAAGTTCGCTATTCTTGGCCCACACGCCCAAGCGAGATTCGCCAGGGGCTGCCGTGGGAACGGAAGCGCTGGGAAGCCAGTCTTGAGGGGAAAAAGCAACTCCGTTCAAAATACGATCTAAACGCACCTCTCCATCACAAGACAACGAATAGCGGTAATAAGAAACATTTCTTGCTGCCCGAAACATTAACCCGTACTCATCTTTACCAACACACAAGTTAGTGCGAGCTGTTATTTCAACATAAAAATCAGTGAATAGCGCGCCTTCTAACACACTGTACAAAAAGACTCCGGGAGCATTAATGACCAAGTTTATCGCGTGGTTGTTTATGTTCACGCTCCCCCTAATAGTGTCTTCTAGCAACCATTCACCTGGCGTGCTGAAATCATCGCTGAAGATGATGTCTCTCGTACCAGGCGAGAATTGGGGGGCAGGTGTAAACATTTGGGTAGGGGCTGGAATTGGTGTTTCGGTAGCGGGAAACCATTCCACCGTTGCCGTGGGAGATGGCGAGGGGGTGACGGTTATTGTCGGTAAGGGCGCGGGGGTTGGAGCAGCTAGGCAGGAGGTCAGGCTCAACGCCAGGAGGAAGAAAATGATTTTCCGCATGAGAGGTCTCTAACGCCGAATTATCTGGTCTCGTTCAGGGCCTACAGAAACCAAGCTTACCGGCACATCCACCAAGGTTTCTATACGCTGGATGTATGCCTGCGCCTGAGCGGGGAGATCCGCCCATTTCCGCACCTCCCAAACGTCTTTCTCCCACCCTGGCAATTCTTCGTAAACAGGTTCAAAGGGAGTTAAATCTTTTGGGCCGAGGGGGAGATTTTCTAGCGTTTTGCCATCAGTTTTGTATCCCGTGCAAATTCGCAGGGTATTAAGCCCGGTGAGGATATCCAATTTGGTGAGAGTAAGCTCGGTGAGGCCATTGATTTGAACCGCGTACCGCAAGAGAACAGCGTCTAACCACCCCACTCGGCGTGGACGCCCTGTAGTGGTTCCAAACTCATCCCAGGGGTTGGTGCCTGTTCCCCTTAGGCGTGTTGCCGCCTCCCCGAACACTTCGGTGGGGAATGGGCCTTCGCCTACGCGGGTTTGGAAGGCTTTGGTTACCCCAACCACGCGATTGGTGCGGCCTACGCCTAATCCTAGCCCCACCAGGGCGCCAGGGGCAGTAGGTGTAGAGCTGGTCACGAAGGGATAGGTTCCATGGTCTAGGTCTAGCAATGTACCCTGCGCGCCTTCTGCCAGCACATATTTGCCGTTTTTGAGGGCGGTTGATAATAGGGTCGTTATGTCACCCACGTAGGGGGCCAATATGCGGGCATATCCAACGTATTCTTGAGCTACAGATTGCGCGTCAAGGGGTGGCGCGCCATAAAGTGATGTGAGTTGCTGGTTGATTTTTTCAATATGCGCCATAATTTCATCGGCGAATGTTTCTGGAGAAAGAACGGATTCCATGCGGATTCCGCTTCGAGCGGCTTTGTCATTGTAGGCTGGGCCAATTCCTCGTTGGGTGGTGCCAATTTTGCCTGCGCCACGGGCCATCTCGCGGGCCTTGTCTAGGGCAATGTGCCCAGGGGTAATTACGTGCGCAGCGTATGAGATGCGCATGCGCTGAGGGTTAATGTTAACGCCCGCTCCACGGATTTGTTCCATTTCGGCCAGCAACACGGCGGGGTTGATGACCATCCCGTTTCCTAGCACGCCAATGGTATGGGGGTGAATTACGCCAGAGGGGATGAGGTGGAGCTTGAAAGTTTGCTCTCCCACTGTAACGGTATGCCCGGCGTTATCTCCTCCCGAATAACGGGCTACGTAATCTGCCTCCGAGGCTAATAAATCTACCACGCGCCCTTTCCCCTCGTCTCCCCATTGCGCGCCAACTATGATATTGAATGTCATGATTACCTCCTAAGTACTTTAAGGTGATGTTTTTCACTACTCTAAAACAGCTAAAGCATTGAAAATGTTAGCGGTCAGTTCATGCATGTCACCCCAAAAATTGGGCAAGCTTTAGAAGTTTGCCCCAAGATTGGAATGATACATTTATTCTAGCATAAACCACCTAAGAATAAATACAAAGGTAAAATAATACCATAAGTAAAAACGAGGAAAAATCCATGCTTAAAAAAACAACTTTAATTACCGGCGTTTGCGGTGAAATTGGGCAGGCACTTCTAGAAACCCTCGCCGAGAAAAAAGAACACAACATAGTCACTTTCGACTTAAAACCGCTTCCTAAGGCATTTCAGGGAAAATCTACCCACATTGAGGGGGACATCCTAGACGAAAGTATCCTTGCTCATTTAGCTAATGAATATGAGTTTGAAGTTATTTATCATATGGCAGCTCTGCTTTCTACAACTGGAGAAAAGAAACCGCTGCTAGCCCACGAAGTTAATGCCTGCGGGACGATTGCGCTCATGGAAATAGCCAGTAAGCAATCCCGGGCGCGCGGTGAGCGGGTCAAGTTCATCTTTCCCAGCTCAATTGCCGCCTATGGCCTCCCCGACCTAAAAACCAAAACGGAACATTATTACATTGGCGAAAAGGAATGTACCGAGCCTACCACCATGTATGGATGCACCAAGCTCTACTGTGAGAAAATAGGGAATTATTATAGCGAATATTTGTTGCAGTTGGCAGAAGAAGCGCCAGTGCGGATGGATTTCCGGTCACTGCGTTTTCCGGGATTAATTAGCGCTTTCACCGTTCCCAGCGGGGGAACCAGCGACTTTGGTCCCGAGATGTTACACGCTGCCGCCCAAAATAAGCCGTATGCCTGCTTCGTGCGCCGTGATGTGCGCATCCCATTCATGGTTATGCCAGACGCAGTAAAATCTCTTATCACGCTAGCAAATGCTCCGTTAGAAAATTTAAGTACGCGGGTCTATAATGTGACTAGTTTTAGCCTCTCCGCCGAAGATTTCGAAGAGCAGGTGCAAAAATATTTCCCCAACGCAGAAATCACGTTTGAACCAGACCTAAAGCGTCAGGCTATTGTTGATAGTTGGCCCGCCGATTTGAATGACGATGCAGCTCGCAAAGATTGGGGGTGGAAACCAGATTATGACGTCACACGGGCTTTTGAAGAATATTTAGTGCCTAATATCCGCAAGCGTTACAGATAGGGGGTCTTGGGAAGAGCAACACAGAGGAACACAGAACAATCATCAACAAAACTAGAATTTGTGTTAAAATACCTCCTTACAATCTGATAAACGCGCTCGAAAACCTGCACAAGAGATTCATAAAAAGGCGTGACTCATGTATGAAAAATGTGCAAAACGACATGAATGTCGTCCTACGAAACCGTAACGCGATATTTATATCGCCTTTTGTTGCACACATTCAACAGATGAGCCAAAGGCGCTGTTATACAACATCTAGCTCAGACAAGCTGAAACCAAAAAATCTTTCAACTCACACGCAATATGCCGCAGCGGAGCATGAGGTACACAGAGAAGCATTACGATGTAACTCTGTGGTAAATTTTTTGTTTCGCTGTACACACCATTCGGTATTGTGCAAATATTTTATTGCTAGATACTAAAACAAATACATGGAGGTATTATTATGGCAAATATAAATAAAAAAAAGGGTGTTCTCGGCATTCTCACAGGCGGCGGTGACGTTCCGGGGTTGAACCCAGCCATTCGCGCAGTCACTATCCGTGCCATTCGCGAGGGGTATCAGGTCATTGGTCTCCGGCGAGGTTGGGCAGGCATTATGGAAATGATCCGTGATAAGAAGGCGGATAACTCCAGAAACTATGAGATATTAACCGAAGAAGTTGTCAATAAAAAAGGAAGAACGGGGGGAACATTCCTCCATACTTCGCGAACGCGCCCCAGCCGTGTTCCAAAAAACAATGTTCCTGTACACTTGCAAGAACAATATAGCAAAGAAGTGAATGATCTCACCGCAGAGGTTATCAAAAATCTTGATTTCCTAGGCATTGATTACCTAATTCCAATCGGCGGCGATGATACATTAAGCTATGCCGTTGAACTGTACCAAAAAGGCGTCAAAATTGTCGCCATCCCCAAAACAATGGACAACGATGTTCCCGGCACAGACTACTGCATCGGATTTAGCACCTGTGTCACCCGCACCATTGAAATTACTAACAGCCTGCGCACAACAGCAGGCTCCCACGAGCGTTTTCTGGTCTTGGAAGTTTTTGGGCGTTATGCGGGTTTCACCGCTATGCTGCCCACAATGGCCGGAGCAGCCAATCGCTGTGTGATTCCCGAATATAAGTTTGACATGGATAATCTAACCGAACTTTTAACAATTGACCGCATGGAGAATCCTAGCCAATACTCAATTGTCTTGGTTTCGGAAGGGTCTATGTTCAAAGGCGGAGAAATGATATTCAAGGACTCTACAACCGATGCCTATGGTCACAAAAAATTAGGGGGGATCGGAGACCTAGTTTCCGAAGAACTCAAAAACCGTTCTCCTAAATTTAACAATGGTACTCCTATTGACGTTGTCAATCAAAAACTGGGATATTTGGTACGTGGCGGCAGCCCAGACGCCATCGACTCCATCGCGCCTATGGTCTATGGCAACTTGGCTCTAGACTTGGTTCTAGAAGGCGTTCATGGCCGGCTAGTAGTTCTAAAAAATGGCCGTTATGACAATGTTCCTATTGAGATAGTCGCCCGCTCAAGCAAAGTTGTTGACATACACAAACATTACAATATAGAACGCCTGCGCCCACGCTACAAACGCTTCACGATGAAACCTCTCTTCATCATGACCAGTGATCTAGAGTAAGTATTTGGCTCATCTGTTGAAAGTGTGCGGGGAAAGGCGACATAAATATCGCGTTACGCTTTCGTAATACGACATTCATGTCGCTTTACACAATATTTATATATGAGCCAAGTATTTTTGGTTCTTCAGGAAATAGAGGGGTTGCACTTAACGAAGTAAGCCCTCTATGTCGCGGTGAGGAACATCTTTTGTGACATGACAGCCGCCCCCCAACTGTCTGAGGGATTGCCGTATCTCCTGCCAACGGTACGCAAAGCGAAAACGGAGGTTCGCAATGACCTCTATCCCACTACTTCCCATTGAGCTATACTTTTCACAATTACCTAATACACGGTCAATGCCATTTAATTGAGGAGTATGTCATTTCAAACGCAGAGAGAGATTTTTCCCGCGCGAGTAAATTTTAGTTAATGAAATACCACCCCAAAAATGGACTGACCTTTAAATATTAGAAAGGTACACTATGAACAAAACAACAAAAAGGAGTAAACCTTGTTATTAGGATTATCCCCTTTTATGCTAATATTCGTCGCCACGGCACTGTTATTTGATTTCTTAAATGGATTTCACGACAGCGCGAATGCAGTAGCGACAATGATCTCATCCAGAGCTATGGGGCCTCGAAAAGCCTTAATACTCAATGCTGTTGCTAACTTTATCGGCCCATTTCTCTTTGGTGTAGCCGTAGCCGAGACCATCGGACACGAAGTAATAGCAGAGAGCGCGGCAAGTTACACAGTCATTCTCGCGGCTCTTGTAGGGGCTATCTTGTGGAATATATTCACCTGGCTAATGGGAATTCCTTCTAGTTCGTCTCACGCGCTAATAGGCGGATTGGTAGGGGCGGCAATCATTGGGAATGGCTTTGAAGCCATCCTTTTGCCCGGCTTAGAAAAAGTATTGCTAGCATTGCTCCTCTCGCCCATTATTGGGATGTTCTCAGGATTTCTCTTGATGAAAATCACCCTTTTTCTGGCTCGTGGAGCAACCCCCCGAATTAACCATTTCTTCAAGCATGCTCAAATAGTAACCGCCACAACGTTGGCACTAAGCCATGGAGCCAACGACGCCCAGAAAACAATGGGAATGATCACTATGGTACTTTTGGTAGAAGGAATTTTGCCGCATTTTGTTGTCCCCACTTGGGTAATCGCCGCCTGCGCTGGAGCGATGTCACTTGGCACGGCATTGGGCGGCTGGAAAATCATCCGCACTTTGGGTAGCAAATTCTACAAAGTTCGCCCAGTGCATAGTTTCACTTCTCAGCTAGCCTCGGCGGGGATAATTTTAGGCGCGGCAATTTTCGGCGGTCCAGTGAGTACCACACAGGTGGTGAGCACTTCTATTTTAGGCGCAGGCTCGGCGGACAGAGTGAACAAAGTCCGCTGGGGAGTTGTTAAAGAAATCATGGTCGCTTGGCTGCTAACTATTCCCGCCTCGGGACTTTTCGGGGCATTGGTATATCTAGGACTAAAATATATAGGATTATAATAAAACAGGAGAAAAAAATGGGATGGTTACAAAAAATATTTAAAGGAAAACGTCCAGATCGTTTCATTCAGTTATTGATACAGCAAGCCGAATACACAGTTCAAGGAGCAGACGCTTTACTTGAATATCTTAAAAAACCTAGCAAAAAACACGCGGATGAAGTCTCTCGTATAGAAAAAGAAGCTGATGAAATAAGGCGCATTTTAATAGCTGAATTGAACAATACTTTTGTCACTCCAATTGACAGAGAAGATATTCACGCTCTCTCGCGTGCCATTGACGACGTGCTAGATTACGCATTATCAACAGTTGATGAAATGTATATCTTAGAAGTGCAACCCAATGAATACTTGCGCCGCATGATTTCAATGCTAGGAGACGCCGCTCGTGAAATCCACTTAGCGGTACAACGATTAGAGGACCACCCAACAGTAGCCGAAGAACACGCTGTGCGGGCCAAAGCGCTGCACAACCGTATGGAGAAAGTCTACCGCGAAGCTCTAGCAGAATTATTCCATCGCCCGCAAGACATTAACCACATCATGCAAATGCTCAAACTGCGCGAGACTTACCGCCACTTAAGCAATGCCGGCGACCGTTGGGATGAAGCCGCAAACACTATGCACGATATTGTAGTAAAAATGCCTTAAATTTTTAAATTTGTGTGAAAATTTGGTGCGAAGACAACAAGCAAATTAACCTCTTCTCAAAAAAAGGGCAGCTTACACAACCCTACGCTCCAGAGCGGCAAAACGCCCAAGAACAACAAAACCGGAGAAAGTGCCATTATGCTAACCGAACACCCTCTGAAAATCTTAGTTGTAGACGATGACTTTGTAAACAACAAACTACTTTGCCAGCAATTACAAACTGCGGGGCACCAAGTAGTAAATCAAGCTTATAATGGCAAACAAGCCATCGAAATGACAAAAAGTCTAAACCCCGACATAGTATTAATGGATATGCAAATGAAAAATCCAGATACAGGAGAAATAGACATCCAGGCTGGCATAAAAGCATCCCGCCTCATTCAAGAACAATGCCCTACCCCAATAGTAATAATCTCGGCTCACAAAGACCCCACCCTAATAAAAGAAGCCAACAAAGCAGGCGTAGGCGCGTATCTTATCAAGCCATCTAACTTAGACGAAATAGAACGAACCATAGCCATAGCCATGACCCGCTTCAACGATCTAATGGAAGTACGCCGTCTGAACAAAGAACTCCAAAACGAAATATCCCGCCGCGTGAAATCGGAAAAGATCATCAAATTCATGGCCACTCACGACCCTCTAACCAGTTTACCTAACAGATGGCTGTTCAACGATCGCATGAATCAAGAAATAGCTCATGCAAAACGTAACCAGCAAAAACTAGGCGTAATATTCTTAGACCTAGACCACTTCAAAAAAGTCAATGATACCTTAGGTCACAAAGCTGGAGACCAATTGCTAAAAATAATTGGTCAGCGGCTAACCAGTCTTCTACGCAAAAGCGACACCGTAGCCCGCATCAGCGGAGATGAATTTGTCATACTCTTGCCCAGAATGACAACACAGCTAAACGCCACTGAAATCGTCCAAAAAATACTAACAACTGTTAGCGAACCCCTAACCATCAATGAACAAGCAGTTCAAATCACCAGCAGCATTGGAATTGCCATCTATCCCCACGATGGCGAAAAAGCTAATGAACTAATAAAAAACGCCGACAGCGCCATGTACTACATCAAAAAACACGGGCGGAATAATTACCATTACTACAACGCTGACGCCGAATAAAAACAAAAAAACTTGGCTCATCTGTAAAAAATGTGCAAAAGGGCAAGATAAATCTTGCCCTTTTGCACAAATACTACGCAAGAGCCAAAATATTTAGATTGTTTCCCAATGTGCCAACCCGCCACTTCTGCAACTTTACCCAACTCTCCCCGTATAAACATACAAGAAAACGCGGCATGAACCACGACCTAGGAGAAAATTTGTGCACAACGATGAAAAACAATGGGCTATACAAGCCCAGCAAGGCAACTCAGACGCATTCACTAACTTGGTAATCAAATACCAAAAACAGGTCTTTAGCGTATGTTACCGAATGTTAGGCACTCCCACCGCAGCCGAAGACGCGGCCCAAGAGGCTTTTCTCCGTGCCTACCTAGCTATTGACAAATACGACATAAACCGCTCTTTTGCAACCTGGGTGCTTTCTATCGCTTCTAACTACTGCATCGACCAAATTAGGAAAAGAAAAGTCATTCTGCTTTCTGTAGACAACGAAAAACACAGCTGGATGGTTCCACCATCTCAAGACCCCACCCCCGAAAGAGCAGTCCTAGATCAAGAAAAACAAGAACAGATTCATGCTCTGTTAGAAACATTAAACGAAACCGACCGCGCCATCATCGTCCTCCAATACTGGCATAACTTCTCCTATAACGAGATTGCCGAAACTCTCTCACTCTCTGTCAGCGCGGTCAAGAGCCGCCTCTTCCGCGCTCGCAAAACAATGGCTAAAGAATGGCAAAAAGAAACAATTCTCACTCCTCACCCCGCTCATCTCCCTTTGGAAAGGATAGCTCATGAATCACCAACCATTTGAAACTTGGATTCTTCTAGAAACCAAACTAACACCCGCACAAAACAGGGAACTCTTAAACCACCTAAGAACTTGCCCACAATGTCGCCGCTTGGCTCAGTCTACCAGGGAAATTACCCATCTCTTCAAGACGACCCCCACCCCCTACCCCTTGCCCGGATTCACCACTCGCTGGAAAAGACGCCTAAACCAAAAGGAGCAAGGGAAAAAAAATCTCATCACCTGGGTAACCCTTAGCACCCTAACCTTGACCGTCATTCTAACCATGATTAGCTTCAGCACCCAAATCCCCTCCCTATCGGAGCATTTTCCGCAACTTTTAACAGCGTTCATCTCACTAACCACACGTTGGATCACCTTCATAACATCACTTCAAAACATCTTCTCACCCCTTTTCCGCGTGGGAATAAAACTAATTCCCTCTACTTGGATATTCGCGTTCGCAATTAGCTTAAGCGGCATCACCATAGCTTGGCTCGTAACACTCTCAAAATCCAATTCCTTTTTCATTCGGAGGTAACAAAATGAAAACAACCTATAAACTTCTACTCTTAACCCTGCTTATCGCTACCATTCTCATACCCCAAGCTGCACAAGCTTCAGGGCTTATGGATGATAAAGTCGTCTTTGGCGGCAACTATACCCTTAGCGAAGGCGAAACCCTAAACGGTGACCTGGTAGTCTTTGGCGGCAACGCGACCATTGAACGCGGCTCAACAATCAATGGAGATGTCGTTATCATGGGCGGAAGCGCTGATATAGACGGCACAATCAACGGCACCCTAGTCTCTATGGGCGGATACCTAAAAATCAAAGCCAACGCCCAAATTAACGGAGAACTAACAGCCTTAGGAAGCAGCATAGAACGCTCTGAAGAAGCGCAAATCAATGGAAACATCGTCACCTCAGAAGACATCCCCTTTGAATTTGATTTTCCGCGCGGCATCACCATGCCCAAGCAATTCTCTCAAGCATTCCAATACACACACAACCCTTTAACCTCTGGAGCATGGTTCCTATTCCAAGTGCTAATTTGGACTGGAGCGGCCATCTTACTCACCCTATTCTTCCAAAAACAAACCGAGACCGTCAGCCAAACCGCGCTAGAGCAACCAACCATGAGCGCAGGGATAGGGCTGCTAATAGTCATTCTCACCCCAGTCGTACTGCTCCTCCTAATCGTTACCATCCTGCTCAGTCCGCTCGTCATAGCCGCTATCCCCATTCTCTTTATCGCCTGGCTATTTGGATGGGCAGCCCTAGGCCTCGAAGTTGGCAAACGCCTCATGAAAGCGACCAACCAAATCTGGTCTCCCGCGCTTTACGCAGGGCTGGGCATGTTCATCTTATCCCTAATCTTCAACGGCTTCCAAGAAGTGGTTCCATGTGTGGGAGGTCTTCCTAAATTCTTCGCAGGAATGTGGATGTTAGGCGCAGTCGCCCTCACCAAATTCGGCACCCAGAAATACGCACCAGCGGGAGTGGTACCGGCTTCCCCAGCCCCTGTGCCAGTCCCCGCCGCGCCACAGTTACCAGAAGATTTCCCCGCCGAAGAGATTGAACCGCAAGAAGAAATTCCATCTCCCGAAGGTGAAGAAACCGAATAAACTCAACTGTTGAAAAAACAAAAGACCTCAAAGGACAAAACGCCTTTGGGGTCTTTTTTGTTACCCGCGGCAAGTTTCTGTTTACCTGCGCGAAATTCCAAGAGCAATCAAATTTTAAGCGTAACTACTCAGCCCATCTTTGAAATATCACTGCGAGGGGCATTTTTTACCCCGAAGCAGTCTCCCAGACGCTTAGGAGATTGCTTCAGCGGGAAAACATCGCTTCGCAATGACATGCCTGAGTAGTTACTTTTAAGCTATAATTGGGACAAATTTCTAAAACCGCTAAAAAATAGCGAAGTTATGTAGTGAAAGGAAATGCCAAAATGTCAAATCTGCTAAACAATCCCCCATCTCCACAACGAATATTCTTTTATATCATCCTCGCGTTTGCAGTGAGTGCCTGTAATTTACCCTCTTCCACCCCTGCCAGCTCACCTAAAGAGAAACTAATTGGAACGAGCGTAGCGCAAACCATGGAGGCAGTTAAAGCTCAACCCCCTACAGCGACAAACGCTCCCACGCACACGCCAACAAAATTGCCCCCAACCCTAACCGCAACAATCACTTTAACAACAACGCCTACTCCAACTTATGCGCTACCCATCCTAAGCTTTGAGGGAGATACAAATTGTCGCAGCGGCCCGGGGCTAAATTACGAGATAATTGGCACTTACATTGAGGGCGAAAAAGCAGAGATTCTAGGAAGACACCCCAGCGAGGATTTCTGGGTGGTCAAAGCCCCGTACGGAGAAGGAGATTGCTGGGTTGTAGGTGACTATGCCTCAGCTTCTGGGAGCTACTTGGTGGTGCCAACAATGACGCCTCCACCCACCAATACACCCAGCCCACCCATCGCGCCAACCCTACAAGAATACAATTACGCCTGTAATTGGGATGGCAGCCAGACTAATATGACTATGACCATGGTATGGAGCGATTGGGCCGACAATGAAGACGGGTATCGCATCTACCGCAACGGTGTACTAATTATTGATTTGAGCGCAAACACAACAACCTACGTAGACGTGGTCGCCGTAAACCTCACCCAGACCATCACTTACGGAATTGAAGCCTACAATTCCAGCGGAGTTTCGGGGCAAGCGACATTTTCTGCATCTTGCCAATAAACGGGCAGCAAAGCCCACCTCACCTTTTAGGCTCTTTTGGAATTCACGGGGTAGATGTCATTGCGAACCTCCGTTTTCGCTGTGCGTGCCCGTTGGCAGGAGGTGCGGCAATCCCTCAGATAGCTTGGGAGGCTGCCACGTCACAAAAGACGTTCCTCGCAGCGACATAGTTGGGGTACTTTGTTAAATCCCCGCCATTTCCTGAAGAACCACCTTTTAATATGCCAAGAGGACTAACTATGAACATTTTTATCACCGGCGGAGCGGGCTATATCGGTTCCGCTACCGCCCAAAAACTACTAGAAGCCGGATATAAAGTAACAGTGTATGACGCATTAATCACAGGGCACAGGGAAGCAATCCCCAACGGAGTGCAACTCGTTGAGGCTAACCTTGCTAATAAAGAAGCACTCCGCCAGGCGTTAACCAGCCAACCTTTTGATGCCGTGATGCACTTCGCGGCTTTTATAGAAGCCGGCGAAAGTATGAAAAATCCGGGCAAATATTACCAAAACAACCTGGTGAATTCCATCAACCTCATTGAAGCAGCCACTCGAGCGGGGGTAAAACGCTTTGTGCTTTCTTCTACAGCGGCTGTCTACCAATCTAGCAACGAACCTCTCAGTGAAGAATCCACGCTGGGGCCAACTAATGTGTACGGGCACACCAAATTGATGATTGAACAAGTGCTGGACTGGTATCGCCAGGTACACGGATTACACTACGCGGCTTTGCGCTACTTTAACGCGGCGGGCGCTCTTCCCGGGCGTGGAGAAGCCCATCAACCCGAATCGCACCTCATCCCGCTTGTGCTTCAAGTTCCCCTTGGGCAGCGAGAAAATATCAGCATCTTTGGTACCGACTACGCCACCCCCGATGGAACGTGCATCCGCGACTACATCCACATTTCAGACTTGATTTCGGCGCATCTCTTGGCTCTTGACGCGCTTGAAGAGCATGAGAAATTGATTTATAACCTGGGGAACGGGCAGGGATATTCGGTGCGCGAGGTAATTGAGACAGCGCGTGAAGTAACTGGGCACACCATCCCGGCCATTGAGACGCCCCGGCGTCCCGGCGATTCCGCGCGGCTGGTGGCGTCTTCGGATCGCATCCGCCAAGAGTTGGGTTGGGAGCCTGAAACGCCTGACTTAAAGAAAATTATCGCCAGCGCGTGGGAATGGCACCAGGCACATCCAACAGGGTATTAAGGGATGAACAACAGACGCATTGCACACAAGCTTGTAGTGTTGAAGAAATACATTGTGAGACCATATCTAGTGCTGTTCCTATGTGTTAATCCTACTGAACTGAGGTAATTGGGATACGCGTGCATTTTCCCTATTTTACGATTGTTTTTGGGCTTGGTCACAAATAACTTTCACCCGATGAACACGGCTAGTTCAAAGACCGTGTCCCTTGGGCACGAAAAGCACAAAGTTAATAATGCACAACCTCTTTGCGTGTTTTCTATTTTCTTCTGGTATACTTTCTTATCGGCATGGCAAGGTTTTTAAGTCTTGCCTCATCTTATCAAGAACCAATTTTTCTATCTTTACTCCCTACAAGAAAAAACGAGGCCCAAAATGGCTACTTACCAAGAATCAATGCAAATGCTCAAACTAACAAGCCGAACATTTTATCTGCCCATCGTTCGGTTACCTAAAGGAATCAGGGAAGCTGTTGCGTCTGGATACCTTTGTCTTCGAGCAATTGATGAAGTAGAAGACCATCCCACCTTAGAAGCAGAGCACAAAGCCAGAATACTCCACACCATCAGCCAAATTTTTCAAGCCCAAACATCGGCAGACTCTTTTGCTTACCATGCCCTTGAAACAGCTTTTGTGGAATATCATGACGTTCTGCCTGAAGTAACCCTGCGCGTTGGAGAATGGGCATGCCTAGCACCAACCTTTATAGCCCCTCGCGTCTGGGAGGCGACAGCTACAATGGCCGATCGTATGGCTCATTGGGCCGCCAATGGATTTGAAGTGGTCTCAATAGCGGACTTGGACCGCTATACTTACGGTGTGGCCGGGGCGGTAGGCTTGCTGCTTTGCGATCTTTGGGCTTGGTTTGAAAAAATACAAATTCACCGTACACACGCTATCCAATTTGGACGTGGTTTACAAACTGTTAATATTTTGCGTAACCGCAGCGAAGACTTGTCTCGCGGGGTGAATTTCTTTCCCGAAGATTGGGACAAGGCGCGCATGTTCGCTTACGCTCGTGAGAATCTCGATAGTTTCAGTGATTACGCTAAAACATTGCCCAAAACAACATTTATGAATTTTGTCGCAATCCCCCGCGCGCTGGCT
Source organism: Chloroflexota bacterium (assembly GCA_003648195.1). Taxonomy (GTDB): domain Bacteria; phylum Chloroflexota; class Anaerolineae; order Anaerolineales; family UBA11858; genus B10-G9. The sequence goes on from QMOK01000003.1 coordinate 22,791, forward strand.
TACGCTACTCTTAATGTCTTAGAGCGCGGCGAAAAGAAACTCACCCGCAAAGCGGTGATGGAGATAGTTAAGCAACTTGAGTCAAAAGCATAGTTAAGCAACTTTTATCAAAAACAATGAACACACTCTACGATATTGCCATCATTGGTGCCGGGCCTGGGGGAACCACTACGGCCAGTTATTTAGCTAGAGCGGGGGTTCGCGTTCTGCTAGTAGATAAAGCTAAGTTCCCACGCGACAAAACCTGCGGAGATGCTCTATCGCCCAATGCTCTTAAAGTTCTAGGGGATTTGGGGTTGCTAGGCGCGGTCAAGGATTTTGGGTTCCGTCTCAATGGCGTTCGGCTTGTTGCGCCAGATGGCAACGAGATGGTTGCGTCAATTCCCCAAAAAGCGGGGTTAGTTGACTATCTCTATATTGCGCCACGCTATAGGCTAGACAATTTGCTTCTTCAACATGCTATTGATTCAGGAGCTGAATTTAAGCCTGGATTCAAGGTTAGTGATATTCAAGTAGAGCGTGATAAGGTGGCTATTGTTGGAAAAAATCGTAAGGTTACCAGTAGTTTTACGGCGCGGATGGGGGTAATTGCAACGGGGGCTAATATTTCGCTATTGAAAAAGACTGGATTGATGTCTCATTCACCAAAATTTGCAGTTGCAGCCCGCGCGTATTTTGAAAATTTGACCAATTTAGACAACCTGATGGAAATCCGCTTTGATGGAGTACCAATCCCGGGCTACGGTTGGATTTTTCCAACTTCGGCTACATCTGCTAATGTGGGGGCTGGTTTCTTGAAAAAATCCCGCAATCTACCAATCACAGCTAGAAGAGTATTCGATACATTCCTGGCTCACGGCCCGGTTCAAGAAAGGCTGGGGAATAGCAAACGCATGGGAACGGTTAAAAGTTATCCCTTGCACATGGGTTTTTCCGCCGCCCGTACTTTCAGTGACCGGCTTATAGTTGTGGGCGAGGCGGCAGGGTTAGTAAATCCATTTACTGGGGAGGGAATTGATTACGCTATGGAATCCGGACAAATTGCGGCGCAGGTGTTAAATCACCAATTGGGTAGAGGTGATTTTTCATCGCGGGCATTGCATGCCTACGATAAAAAACTACGCGCTCGCTTTCAAAGTATCTTTGTTTGGAGTACCCATATGCGTGGTCTTTATATGAATAATTGGTTACTCAATCCCCTTATCCGCGCGGCTGGCAAAGAAAGCTTCGTGAGAAAAAGTTTCATAGAAATATTGTTGGGCTACTGCAATGCAGGCAAGGCTCTGTCTCCCCATATAATTTACCATGTGCTGCGGAATTTTTAAGCCTTGTGAGTAGGCGCAACGCAAGTTCAAAGTCTCGCTGAGTTAAAATGTAACGCCTTGGTCGCACATTCCCTCAGGAATAAGGCCAAGGCGTTTTTTATCTCTAATTGAATGCTCGTGTGTCTCGCTTCTAAACGACATCCTTTCTTTTTTGGGCAATAAACATGATAATGAAATAGCCTAACATGATTGCGCAAGTTGCCAGCCAACGCCTGGCAATAGTCTTATCAAAAACGTACCCATAATCATCGTACACAGAGCCAAGTAATGTTTCAGCGCTGTTGATAGCCTTTTCCCGATTCTTGACCCAGTCGGCGCGTTCGTCTCCATATTCTTGCATGGCGTTTGTGTATTCATCCGCTTGCTCTTGGCGCAAGTTGGCATAATCATCGCTCTGTCCAGCCATTAGGTCTGCGTATACTTGCCCCTGATCTTTGCTTTCCAGACGATAATTTTCAAACTGCTCCATGAAGGCGTCTTGTTGTTCTTGTCCTTGATTGCGTTGATTTTCCATATACACACCCATTTCACGGGGGTCAACTGGAGTTGGAAACGGGGTAAGGGATGGCAACGGAGTAGGCGTAAAGATTGGCGTTAGCGATGGCAAAGCTGTAGGGTAAGCGTAAGCTGTTGGTTGAGGTGGTTCTTCAGGTTCGGGTATGGCAAGCTTTTCTTTGGCGATATCGTCGTAGAAATCAGGAGATAGTACGCCAGGAAAATCAGCGCAATCTGTAAAGATACTTTCTCCCATGCAAATACAATCTTGTTTGATAGCGTCTGGCAGGCGTTGCCGATCTTCTTGGAATGCCATGCAAGGGTCTATCATTAGTTTATCTCCCATATGCGTGGATTTAACAAGTCCTTCCCAAATCCAGCGCGAGGACATAATCGTGCTAATCTGTCTTCCTCCGGGCATGACGTCAATGGGCAATAGGGCGCCGGCAAACAAGAATTGCGGCACTAAAATAATTATTAGCAAAATCATGGACGAGTTCTGGTTGGGGGCAATAGCCGAGACCATCAAGCCAATAAGATAGCCTGACAAACTCCCCAGCAACAAGGTTATAAAGAGGGCAATATAATCTTGGATGCTAGGAATAGTTGGCCGCACGAAGAAAATGCGGAAAGCCATCAACACAGCCGCCTGGTAAATGGCTAAGACGACGCCAACCCATACCTTTGAGAGGAGGTAGGGAAGGATACGTAAATTGACTGCCCTTTCCCTCTTGTAAATATCCGTTTCTTTAACTATCTCTCTAACACTGCACAGCGAACCGGCCAATAAGGCAACGATGGATAGCATGTACCATTGGGACATGACCAATTCTACGTCACCGGTTACAGGGTCAAAAAGGTCTTTACCCCAAATGAAATCCATCATCCCTAAAATTGGCGCTAAGGCCAACATCATAGTTAATGAGACTTTGTCTTGCATCATAATTTTAAGGTTACGAGCGGAAAGAATCAAGAATTGGCGTAGTGAGGAGAGTTTTCTTTTGGCTTTATGCAGTTTCTCGGCTTGTTGAGCTGTAACAGGCCGGTTTTTCGCTTGGGGACTGTCTTTTCCCATAATTTTGGCGTAAACGCTAGAGTGCAGATAACGCTCGCGCCATTCGTTGGGGGCACCACGTGAATCGTCATCCAAAATCCGGTAAATATCATCGAATTCCATTTTCTTTTCGCGGCGTTCACGATCTGTTCGATGTTCATCAAAGTATGCTAAGGCATCTTCAGGGGCACCGTAGAAGGCTAAATTTCCCCCACGCGCTAAAAAGATAACCTTATCACACAGCATCACGTTTTTAGTGGCGTGCGTGATTAAAATTACCGTGCGGCCTTGGTCAGCTAGGTTGCGCATCAGTTTCATCATGTCGTATTCGGTGCCGGGGTCTAAGCCGCTGGTAGGTTCGTCCAAGAAGAATAGACGCGGTTTGGTTAGCAGCTCTACACCTATAGATACGCGTTTTAGCTGTCCGCCAGATAAATTGGAAATTGGTACATCTTGCCGTTCAATCAAATCTAGTTCTTTGAGTACTTCTTGAACCGCAGCATGTCGCTCTGACTTGCCAATATCTGAAGGCATGCGCAGTTGCGCTACGTAATCTAAGGCGATCTTGGGAGTTAATTCTGCGTGAACAATGTCTTTTTGGGGGACGTAACCAATGTCGTTTCGGAAAAGATCGTAGTGATTATAAAGTTCAACTCCATTGATTAGCACCTGACCATGGCTAGCAGGCCAATACCCGCTTATGGCATTAAGGAACGTTGTTTTTCCCGATCCGCTCATTCCAACCAAGGCAACAAATTCATTCGGTTCAATAATTAGGTTAATATTTTTTAGTAGGTTGAGCGTGTCGCTAACTCGTTGGTTGATGTTTTTAGCTGTGATTTTTAAACCAGTTTCAATTCTTCCTTGTAGTTTATTTCCGGCAATTTCAAAGACAAATGGGCCAATGCAAATCTGGTCATAGTCCTCTAAAAATTTCTCGTTTTCGACAATATCTTTATTAACATAAACTCCGTTAGTGCTGCGTAAGTCTTTTATGCGGTAACGCTTCCCTACTTTTTCAAACACTGCATGGTAACGGCTAACCAGGGGATGCTCCAAGACAACATGATTATCTCGCGCGCGGCCAATTGTCACGCGGGCATGAGAAGCCAAATCCATAGTTCTTACCTGAGTAGGGACTATGGACATATCTGTATCTATGATGGTTTCTGAAGTATCAACGCCATCTATCCAAACGGCATCCCCCGGCATGATCATTGTTCCACTGACAGCGGCTCCTATTTCACTTAGAACTTCAACGCAGAGTTCATGGTTTCCTATGGTTATTTTCTGCCCGGCGTCAAATTGGTATTTCTCACGCGGTTTCAATGGTAATCCATCTAACTCAATCCCATTCGTAGAATCCAAATCCGTTATCCAAAGAGTGCCAGCATCAACTGTTATAGTGCCATGCAGCCGCGAAACCTCATGATCGTCTAGGCATAAATCATTATCTTCATCGCGCCCAATTGTAATATCACCAGGTAGAAGGACAAACGTGTTCCATGCCCCACCCTGCAAACGATACCGCAACTGGAAACGATCGTTCACGCCATGGCTTTGGTCGCCGCCCGCAATTACCGCCTTTGGGGAAGAGGCATCTACTCTAACGGCCTGAGGCATATCCACAGGTTTTACCTCCTGAAGCGGGAACTTTAGCATCAACGTACAAGCTCCTATCGTCACCGATTGCCCTGCTGAAAGTTTAAAAGGAACGTTTGGCACCAACTCTTGAGAATCTACAAATGTGCCGTTACTGGAGCCTATATCTATCAAATAGGCCTGGGTTCCATCCCATTGTAAATAGGCATGTTGGCGTGAGACTCTAACATGATCAAGAATCAAATCACAATCTACGCCGCGTCCAATTACAATATTCCCCACAGCCAGAGGAAATTCTTGCCATTCTCCATTTTCTATCTGGTATTGAATTACGTAATCTGCCATTTTAACGCTCTCCATAATTAGCTATATACACGTTAATGCACCATACTAAAAAATGCCCACCTATTTCTAGTCCGTTTTGAGTCATGCCAAAATACTCACAAACAAAACTAAATTGTAAATGACACACAATAAATTACAAATAATTGCTACAATCAATTCCCCACATTTTAAATTTACCATTCACCATTTCGCTTGACACAGACCCCTTACCACAGATTTTGGGCATAAAAACCCGTTTTCTAGACAACCTCAAATCATTTGAAACAGACCCTAATCATTCCTTATCGCTTCCTGAACCATACGGCATAAACCCCAAGTCCCACCCCGCCCAAAAGCAAAACAACACCCATCAACCCAAGCAAAGGCGACTTGCCAACATCTTCAGTAATAGGCAAATTCTCTTCCACCGTTTCAGAATTAGCTTGAGCGCCAAAAGTAAGGTAAGAAATATCCCCTGCGGCCAACTCTACAGCGGTATTCAATACCATAGTTGGGTTATACCCTTCGGGAATAGCAGCACTAGCATTATAAGATCCCTCCTCTAAATTTTCAGTGCAAAAATAATCATCCCCCTCTACAGTATCTTCGGTGATAGAAACGGAGCCATCCCTGTTACTAATATTAATCGCCCCACCGGGTAAAGAATGTTCCTCTTCTTGGCGAATAGAATCGCCGTTCTCATCCTCAAAAACTAACACGCACAATGTTCCAAAACCCGGTTCAGGAGTTTCTGTAGGCATAGCTGGAGTAGCAGTGATAGCAAAAACCACGGTCGGCTCCACGACTTCTGCCGGCCCAGCCAACCCCAAAAACAATTCCTGCCCCGGAACAACCACTTCGTCTGCGCCAAGATTATTCAAAGCCCGCAAGTCAGCCACCGAAATCCCAGTAATGGCAGCTATACGCCACAAAGTATCTCCCTGCTTTATAATATAAATAATTCTCCCATCTGTCCCAGGTGTAGGGGTAGGAAAAGGAGTGAGCTGGTACTGTGGAGCAGCTTGAACAGGCCCTTGCCAAACAACGCCCAACACAAGAAGAATAGCAAAGCCAAGGCCAAAAACAGTTTTTGTAAAAGTGAGTTTCTTCATACCTTGATTATACCCATTCATTATGTTTTCTCCAAGGAGAGATTAAAAATGCTGAGAATTGGAGAAAAAAAGGCGGAGCGCCCGAGGAAGAGCAGTTCGCCAAAATAGGGCGGATAGGCGTGGGGGAGGGTACACGCAGACAATGGAATGTTGTGCAAGGGAGCAGGGCGAAAAGAAAATGGAACGAAAACATATCTCAAAAAAGTAAAAAATAGCGCAAAATGAGTTACAATAGACAAAATATAATCGTAACTACTCAGGCATGTCATTGCGAAGCGGTGTTTTCCCGCTGAAGCAATCTCCTAGAGCGTCTGGGAGACTGCTTCGGGGCAAAAAACGCTCCTCGCAGTGACATTTCAAAGGTGGGCTGAGCAGTTACATATAATCAACAGAATATCCCCTGATGCTAACCGCACTAAAAGGATAAAAAAGACCCATGACCAAATATGAAACCGTAATCGGCCTCGAAACCCACATCCAACTAAACACCCAAAGTAAAATTTTCTGTTCCTGCAAAGCAGACTCTTGGGGAGATCCACCCAACACCAATATTTGTCCAGTATGCACAGGGCAACCGGGCGTACTACCCATTCCCAACAAAGCTGTCATAAAAAAAGGCATCCTCCTCGCCGCAGCTATGAACTCTGAGATTCGCCCCGTTTCATTCTTCGATAGGAAAAACTACTTCTACCCCGACCTCCCCAAAGGGTACCAAATAACACAATACGACATGGCTCTTGGCAAGGGCGGGTATATGGACATTCCCACCATCAACGGAGAAACACGAAGAGTAACTATCGAAAAATTGCACCTTGAAGAAGATGCGGGGAAAACCATCCACAAGCCTGGGCGCAGGTTGCTAGACTTCAATCGTTGCGGCGTCCCTCTTATAGAAATGGTGACCGGGCCAGACTTACGTTCTGCAGACGAAGCCGCCGAATACCTCACCCGCCTCCGGCAACTTCTGCGCTGGATTGGAGTCTCAGAAGCAGAGATGGAAAAAGGCCACCTCCGCTGCGATGCGAACGTATCCATTAGACCAATAGGCTCAACCGAGCTAAACCCCAAAATGGAAATCAAAAACGTTAACTCTATTGAACACGTTCGCCACGCCATCAATGCAGAAGTCAAACGTCAAATCAAAGAAGTAGAAGCCGGACGCAAGATTACATCTTGGACGCTAGATTGGGATGAAGACACGCAAACCCTTTCTAAGATGCGCTCTAAAGAAACAGAAGCCGACTATCACTACTTTCGAGAGCCAGATTTACTGCCCGTGCGCTTAGACGCAGAAGAAAAAGATAAGGTCCTCGCTCAACTCCCTGAACTCCCCTTAAAGCGTCAAGCCCGCTTCGAGAAAGAATACGAACTTCCTACTTACAACGCAGAAATTTTAACCAGTGAACGTGCGCTCTCCGATTATTTTGAAGCCACTGTTAAATTCTATCGGGGAGAAGCTAAACAGGTTTCCAATTGGATTATGAATGATGTACTCGGCATCCTCAACGAACGTGGACTTTCCGCCCCGGAGCTTCAACTTACTCCCGAACGCCTGGCAAAAGTCATCATTCTCGTAGACAATAAAGTCATAAATACCTCTACGGGGAGAGATATTCTCCGCAAAGTAGAAAGCAGCGGCAAAGATCCCGCTCAAATTGTAGAAGAAGAAGGCTTAAGTCAGATGACCGACAACGCAGCCATTGAGAAAGTTTGCGCCGAAATTATTGAGGAAAACCCCTCTCAGGTGGAGCAATACCAAAATGGAAAGAAAATGGTCTTGGGCTGGCTCATTGGTCAGGTGATGGGAAAAACGCGCGGCAAAGCCGATCCTCAGGCAGTTAGAGCAATGTTGCAAAAATTACTATCCGATTAACGCCTATATTCTTAGACAATACCTATGCCGCTAAATATTAAACTTCAAGTCTCCGGCGCGGTTGTAAAAAACAGCCGTACCGGAGACTTGAAGCGTCCGAGCAAAACGCGGGGGAATGGCATCACGTTAGCAGAGCGGCGAATACCAGCCCGAAGGGGAATTGGGCACGGGGGTTGCAGTGGGTTCGCTCTGGAGCGTCATGCCACTCCCCCAGCATTCACCCTCTCAATCAAGTTCTTGAGACATCATCGTCAACTTCACCCTTTCTGTCCAGCCCAAACTTTCCCAAAAATCCATGCCGTCTTTGTTATCCTCAAAAATGAAGAGATGGCATTTCTGAATGCCAATGCGGGTGAGGGCATATAAGCAACGCCCTACCAAGGAGCGTCCAAGACCTTGGTGGCGATAGTCGGGATGCACCATCAAATGATGAATATACCCCCGCCGGCCATCGTTTCCACACAAAACGGCTCCGGCTATCTCACCATTTTTCCAGGCCACGAAGCTCATGGATGGATTGCGCTTCAGGAATTTCTCAATTCCTGAATAAGAATCCGCTTGGCTCAATTCGATATCTTCGCTCATCTCCCAGAGCTGGTAAATTTTATCATAGTCTTTTAAGTTCATTTCGTAAATTTCAAAATTCATTGCATTTACTTCCTTGGATTCAACTCGGTGGGTGTTCCTCTTTTGTGAGTGCCCTTTTTTTATTTATACGGGTAATCTAAATTATTTCAATCGCCATAGCAACCGCTTCTGCTCCGCCAAGGCAAAGGGAGGCTATGCCACGCTTAAGCCCACGATCTTTGAGGGCGTAGAGCAAGGTGGTCAGGACGCGGGCGCCACTGGCCCCAATTGGGTGTCCCAGAGCAATTGCTCCGCCGTGGACATTCACTTTTTCCCAATCCCAGCCTTGGCCGGTGAGGGCTTTTCCATCCGCTAAGACTTGAGCGGCAAAGGCTTCATTCAGCTCAATAAGATCAACGTCTTCCAATTTCCAGCCAGTTTTCTTAAGTAAAATGGGGATGGCTTTTGCCGGCGCGTAGAAGAGATATTTTGGCTCTACGGCCGCATAGCTATAGGCTATAATTCGAGCCATAGGCGCAACCCCCATTTCTTCTGCTTTCGCAAGACTAGAGATAACAACAGCCGAAGCGCCATCGTTCAACCCCGGCGCATTCCCTGCCGTCACTTTTCCACCTTTGACGAAGGCCGGGCGCAATTTAGATAAGACTTCAATTGATGTGTCTCGGCGTGGTGTCTCATCGGTGTCAAAGATGGTCACTGCTCCTTTGCGGCCTTTCACTTCTACGGGAACAATTTCGGCCTTGAATTTGCCCTGGTCAATGGCATTGATGGCCTTTTGGTGGCTCTGGTAAGAAAATTCATCCATGGCTTCGCGAGAGATGCCATATTCTTCGGCGATGAACTCTGCGGCATTACCCATGCTCCAATCTTCAAAGGGATCCCATAATCCATCTTTTAGAAGCGCGTCTGTAAGTTCAGTGTGACCAAATTTTAGTTTCCCTGTCCGTCCAGACACCAAATAGGGAACGCGGCTCATGTTCTCCATTCCACCAGCCACAAAAAGATCGGCATCACCAGCTTTAATTGCTTGCGCGGCCAGCATGGCGGATTTCAAGCCCGAACCACAAACTTTGTTGATGGTGAACGCCCCAACCGAAACCGGCAATCCAGAGAAAATGGCCGCTTGTCGGGCTGGGTTTTGCCCCAGACCAGCGGAAACGACATTTCCCATAATTACTTCGTGTATGTCTGTTGGTTGGGGAATAGCAGCGCGTTTGACGGCTTCGCGCACGACAATTGCTCCTAGTTTTGGGGCAGGAATACCACTCAAAGATCCTTGGAAACGTCCAGAGGGCGTCCGCACCGCGCTAAGGATTACAGGGATATTACTCGTCATAGTTCATCCTCCTTGAGATAAAAATCAGTGATAAATTATTCCATCGTTTCAACACATGTTTCACGCTTCAATTCTCCAAAATTACTCTAGCGTCTACAGGACAAGACGTAGATAGCCAGCGTTTTCGCCCCTATGCGTAATCAAGTTCGCTGCGTCATCATCTTATGCATATGTTCAGCAGGAGGGGGGAGAAATTGCATGAGGGGGGGCAAGTCGTTCGAAAAATGTTTTTAGGGGGATATGGTTTCGCTTTCATCTAATTGTAGCAGAAAACTCACAAATATGAAAAAATCTTTCCATTCAATTTCCCCTTGACAATTATAGAACATCTGTTCTATAATTATGTTCACATCCCTTACCCACGCCTCTCTGCGTTCCTGCCAAGCACGCAGGGAGGCGGTTAGTCACAAGGAGGAACCATGAGCATTCCACTATTATCTAATAACTTCCGCGTCAAACGCGGCACATTATTCGGAGCCTTAATCATCACCGCCCTCATCGCCTTTGAAATCTTCAACTACAGCTCCACCGACTTCGCCCTCTCCGACCTGCTCGGAGAACTCAGCTTCTGGGGTCTAAACTGGGCCACAATTCTCGCCGTTGCCTTTTGCGGCATCGACTTCGCCGGTATTGCCCGGCTCTTCACCCCCGAACAAGGCGCGGACGAACCCGCCGAGGTCTGGTACCTCTTCGGCGCCTGGCTGCTGGCCGCCACCATGAACGCCATGCTCACCTGGTGGGGCGTCTCCATCGCCGTCCTCAACCACGAAAGCCTAGGCAACCCCGTTGTCGCCCCCGAAACCCTGCTCAAAATAGTTCCCGTCTTTGTAGCCATTCTAGTTTGGCTCATTCGAGTGCTAATCATCGGCACATTCTCAATAGCGGGGGATAACCTCTTTAGCCAGGATGACCAAAAACTGCACCTCGCTGCTAACCGGAGAGAAACCATCACCTCACGAAGACCAGCGCCAGTTGCCACGGGCAGTCGTCTCTCCTCATCTCGGAGCGCACGGCCATCCTACAAGCCATCACCCAAACCAAGCTCACGCCCCCGCCCCGAACCCACCTACGAACCGCTCGCCGCACGCGGGCAGTCGCGCCAAGGCAAATCACAATTCTAAAAGCCCACTATGGATTACTATCCCGAACCTTCCGCCGAAGAGCGGGCGGCTTCCCCCGTAGGGGGCGGTTGCCTGCTTCTTCTTTTCCCACCCATCATAGTCGCCTTGCTCGCCTTTTTCACCTTTGGAGAAGTAAGCATCGCCGAAACAGCGCCCCTGCCCAGCCCCACGCCTACAATTGTCCCAGCCCAAGACGCGGAAGCAGAAACCGCAAAGGCGCAACCAACCGCATCCAGCGGTCAGTTGGCGCGTCTATTCACCCCAGAAGTGCTCTTTTGGGAAGAAGAAATTCTAAAATGGAGCGAGCAATACAAACTAAACCCAAACCTAGTAGCCACGGTAATGCAAATTGAATCCTGCGGAGACAAACAAGCGCGTTCTGGGGCGGGAGCAATGGGGTTATTTCAGGTGATGCCCTACCACTTCGCGGCGGGAGAAAACGCCTACCATCCGGGCACAAACGCCAAGCGCGGGCTGCAATATTTGAGGGCCGCGCAAGAAAAGGGTGGGAGCGTGCGCATGGCTTTCGCCGGATACAATGGAGGGATCACAGGCGCGGCCCAAGGGGAGGCGTACTGGCCCGCTGAAACCAAACGCTACGTTTACTGGGGGATGGGCATCTACAAAGCCGCCAAAGCGGGAGATACCACCAGCGCGCGTCTGAACGAATGGCTAGCTAGTGGAGGGGCTAGCTTGTGCGCTCAGGCGGCAAGACGCCAGGGTTCGCAGTAACGCCTGGAAGCGGTTCTACCATCCCCTGCGCGTTAAAACCTTTGGGGAATAGCCTTAAGTTTGAAGATTGTTAGCACGTTTTTTGGGGGTTCTACGCCTTTGTTTTCCCCCATTCAGTTTAAATAAATAAAACCGCTGGTTTAAGCCCAGCGGTTTTTTTGTCGGGATGGAGGGATTTGAACCCACGGCCTCGCCGACCCGAACGGCGCGCGCTACCGGACTGCGCCACATCCCGATGCGGCAAGATTATATCTTAGGATAGGGAAGTGAGCAAGGCTGGCATATTGGGAAAATGGTGAATCGGTAATTTACCGTTTTTCTTCAAGTGTGATGGGGCCAAAGAATGAACGAAATTTTCCAAGGCGCTGATGATTGAGGGCTACAAGGCAGGCCAATAGTGTTGTGATTGGGACAGCGGCAATTAGCCCCAGAGAGCCAACGAAAGCGCGGACGATTTCCTCGGTTACAAATTCTAGGTTGAGAACGTAGCCTATTTGTTCTCCGCCTAGGCTGAACAGAAGCAGCATAGGAAGAGCGGCTCCTGCGTAGGCTAGCACCAGGGTGTTGACCGTGGCCGCGACATGGTCTTGCCCCACGCGCATAGATCGGGTGTATAGCTCTTTGAATTTCATGACAGGGTTTAGGATATGAAGTTCAAAAGTTAATGAGGCTTGCATGATGACGAGGTCATCTAAGACGCCCAAGGCGCCGATAAGCATCCCACCCAGCACGAGGCCTCTAAGGTTGATGCGCACATTAGATTGTTGAACCAAGAAGAGGGCGTTCTCGTTTCCGAAGCCGGTTAGGCGTGTTAAATCCACGAAAAAGTTGGCTAATAGCGCAGTCACTATTAAGGAAAGGAGAGTGCCTAGAACAGCGGCGTGCGTTTTTAGCGTCCAGCCATAGATGAGGTAGAGAGACACGGCTAATAGGAAGAAGGCTCCGCTTACACTGACCAGGACAGGATTTTTCCCTGCCAAGATTTGAGGGATGATGTACCAGAGGATAACGCCAAGACTGATTCCCATACCTATTAGGCTGCGTACACCTTTCCATCCGCTAATGAGCACACTAAAGACTACGAATGTCCCGAATAGCCATAGAAGAGGGCGGGTGCGGACAAAGTCCATAAAGAATGTGTTGAGGTTTCCGGCGGGGTCTTGACCTACGGAGACGATGATTTGATTTCCGGCGCTTAAGTTCAGGCCTTCGGGGCGAGTTTGTTGTCTGCCGTAGTCTATTTCCATCTCTTGCCCTGCGAATTCGCCTTCTAATATTCGTATATTCAGGACTTGATAGGTTTGGGTGTGATTTCCAAGCTGAATCTCGCCTTCTTCTACAATGCCTAGAACTTCTGCCTTGACGGCGTCTTCTCCGAACCCAAGCGAGCTTTTAGTGTCCTCGGGTTGGTTTGCGGCTTGTTGGAGGTGAGGAATAAAATAGAGGATGATAATTCCAGCTAGGATGACCACGCCGATTATAGAAAGTATGAAGAGGATGGTGCTTTTTTTCATATAGTTTTTTTACCATTGATAGTATTGAGCTTGCGATTGAGGTTTCGCGAAAATTTTGGCGAGGATAACACCACTCATAAATCCGCCAATGTGTGCCCAGAAAGCGACTCCGCCTACATCGGGACCTCCCAGCGAGAGAACACCCTGGAAGAATTGGAGCAGAAACCAAGCTCCCAGCACCAGACTGGCTGGCAGCATTGTCATGCGCATGTAGAATCCGAGTGGAATTAGAGTTACTATCCGTTGCTGGGGATACAGAACCAGGTAAGCACCCAGCACGGCGGCTATGGCTCCACTGGCTCCTACGGTGGGGATCATGGAAGAAGGGTTGGTGATGATGTGAACCAGAGAAGCAATCGTTCCGCCCAATAAATAGAAAATAATGAATTTGCCCTTGCCCATGGAGTCTTCAACGTTGTCGCCAAAAATCCATAGATAAAGCATATTGCCGAAGATGTGCGCTAATCCCGCGTGCATGAACATACTGGTGAAAATATCGGTCATATTTCCAATTGATAAATGGCTTGTAATTTGCGAGGGAATGAGCGCGAATTGATAAACGAACGCATCATTAGAAGGTCCAAGCATGGTCTGAAAAATGAAGACAAGCACATTGATGGCAATGAGCGCATAGGTGATGAGGGGAGTTGTTCTGGTAGGGTTTTTGTCTCGGATGGGAATCATAGAAATATCCTTTTTTGTGTTTGTAGGTACGTTGAATTATACCGTAGGTTGGTATGTTGGTATATTGGGAAACTGTTTCTTTGCCTTTTCCATCTCCTCTGTTTCCTTTACGGGAGCACTCAAAGGTTGTTGGAAAGCTCTGCCCCCTGTCAAGTGTAATTTGATAGGCTCGTTTTAGGGCATGGAATTGATTCCATGTTTACATGCGATTGCGGATTGAGAGGGGCTAAGGTTTAACCAACAACTTTTTAGCACACCCTCCTTTAGGGAGCACTAAAAGGTTGTTGGAAAAAATGTCACTTCGTCAGGGTAAATTGTAGCGGCATTAGAGGATTAACCAACAACTTTTTAGCACTCCCCTCCTTTACCTTCATCTTGACAGGCAACCAGCCTTTGGTAAACTAAGCCCATTATGACAAACAGACTTTTTGCCCTAACCCCCGTCCCTAGCAACCCAAAACTAAGATAATGTGCTTTCAGTCTTTGAGACGCGGGTAGGTTGCATATGTACTAAAGTGTGCCCTCTAGACTGGAAAGTCGGAGGGTTTTTTATTTTTAGACTTCCGAAGTCTCCGAGGCTTCGGAAGTCTAAAAGGTCTGCCGACCAGAGGAGAACGAATTATGCGCATGTCGAAACTTTTTAGCCAAACTTTGAGAGAAGCTCCCTCAGATGCAGAAATTACCAGCCATAAATTATTAATCCGTGCCGGATATATCCGCCAATTAGCGGCTGGCATCTTCACCGCCATGCCCCTGGCAAAGCGATCCCTGACCAAATTAGAGAACATCATGCGCGAGGAGATCAACGCCATCGGCGGACAAGAAATGTCCATGCCCGTTGTGCAGCCTGCCGAGATATGGAAACAGACCGGGCGCTGGTACAAAATTGGAGCTGAAATGGGACGTCTCAAAGACCGCAATGGCCGAGATATGGCCTTAGCCATGACGCACGAGGAAGCGGTATCCGATATTATAAAGAATGAAATCCATTCTTACCGCCAACTGCCCGTTCTCATTTACCATATCCAAACCAAATGGCGCGATGACCCCCGTCCCCGGGCCGGCCTTATCCGCGTCCGCGAGTTCACCATGAAAGACAGCTACAGTCTCGACAGGGATTGGGATGGCCTCGATAAGCAGTACCGCGCCCACTACCAGGCCTACTTTGACATCTTCCATCGCTGCAACCTGCCAGTAATCGCCGTCAAATCCGATGTCGGCATGATGGGCGGGCGTATGGCTCACGAATACATGTACTTGACACCCTCTGGCGAAGATACCTTGCTCCTCTGCGATGCGTGCGGATATTCTGCCAACCGCCAAATTGCCGTTTCCCAAAAAGAAAACGCTCCAGAAGAGGATGCCCGCCCCCTTGAAAAAATAGCCACCCCACACATGAAAACCATTGCTGACTTATCCGAGTTCCTGGAAGTTCCCGCGTCCAAGACCGCGAAAGTCGTCTTTATGATGGCTACCGTCCTAGAAGACGAGGAAGAGGTTGAAAAACTGGTTTTCGCCATTGTGCGGGGAGACATGGACTTAAACGAAACCAAGCTCACCAATGCCATCAAAGCCAAAGAACTTCGTCCGGCAGAAGAGGAGGAGATAGTGGCCGTGGGCGCGGTACCGGGATACGCTTCCCCCATCGGGCTGGAAAATATCCTGGTCGTGGTCGATGACCTCATCCCTCAATCGCCCAACCTGGCGGCGGGTGCCAACGAAGATGGCTACCATTACATCAATGTCAATTATGGCAGAGATTACGAAGCAGACGTTGTC
Source organism: Chloroflexota bacterium (assembly GCA_003648195.1). GTDB lineage: Bacteria > Chloroflexota > Anaerolineae > Anaerolineales > UBA11858 > B10-G9. Next base: position 38,330 of record QMOK01000003.1, read on the forward strand.
ACCGATATTGTCGCCGTGCGAGACGGAGACGCCTGCCCCGAATGTGGCGCTCCCTTACAAGCTGTGCGCGGCATCGAGGTTGGGAACATTTTCAAGCTAGGAACGTGGTATAGCGAAGCCGTGGGCGCAACTTACCAAGACGAGGATGGCGGGGAAAAACCGATCGTCATGGGATCCTACGGCATTGGCAGTGGACGTCTCTTGGCCTCCATTGTGGAGGAATACAACGACGAATACGGCATGATACTGCCTATCAGCGTTGCCCCTTACCAAGTGTATCTTGTCGCCATTGGCGGGAAGGGAGATAAAGGCGCGAAAGCCCTCGCAGTCGCCGAGCAGCTTTATGCGGATTTGCAGGAAGCGGGCGTGGAAGTCCTTTTCGATGATCGTGACGAAAGCCCCGGCGTAAAATTCAACGACGCCGACCTAATCGGGATTCCCATTCGCCTGACGGTGGGGGCACGCTCCCTGGCGCAAGGCGGAGTGGAGCTCAAGCGGCGTGACCAAAAAGAACGTGAAACCATTCCTCTCGCGGAGACGGTCACCAAAGTTAAAGGACTCATCACTACCCTCTACGCCGAAATCGCAGAGCGCATTGTCCCCATGCCCCTTGAAGATTAATGATTTACCGAGTGCGATGCACTTGAAAAAAGTGCATCGCACCTGATTGCTTACCCAGATTTTCCTATGACAGAAAAATACAGCATGGACGCCATTGAAAATTTCCGCGATTTTGGGGGATACGTATCTCAAAGCGGAGCGAAATTAAAGAGCGGAATACTCTTTCGCAGCGGCGCATTAGACGAAGCCACAGACAATGATTTAGAAAAGCTGACCTCCCTTGGCATTCAAACAATTTGTGATTTAAGAACTGACCAGGAAAGAAATCGTTGGCCCGACCGTGTGCCAGCCAATTTAGGCATAAAACAAGTTCACATTCCCGTAAGCGGAAGTATGCAAACTGAGGCAAATGAACTGTCACGCTTATCTTCTTGGCTATTTGGCAGGGCACGGAAAACTAATTACGCTGAAATTGCCCAAAGAACCTATACCGAATACGTTACCCGTTTTCAGGCTGAGTTTTCAAAGGTGTTGAAGCTTTTTAGCGATAGCAGCAATTTGCCCATTCTAATTCACTGTACAGCAGGGAAAGACCGCACTGGTTTTTCTTGCGCGGTGGTACAGTTAATTCTGGGA
>QMOK01000004.1 GCA_003648195.1 Chloroflexota bacterium
AGCATCATCTTGGCTACGCACGATATGGCAGAAGCCGAAGAGATGTCTGATCGGGTGGGGATTATGCTGGGGGGAAAACTGGTCAATATCGGGACGCCGATGGAGATTACCGCAACAGGTGCGGGGCTGACAAAGGTTTCTGTACGGACGCAAAACTCATCTTTGTCGGGGACCGGCACCACGTTCACTGCCGTGAGCCAGCATAAATCTACGGGCGAATATGAAATTTACTTCAGCTCGGATATCGCACCAACATTATCCGCCATTATCACCCATATCGAATCCCAGAACGATTCCCTAATCGACCTACGCGTGGAACGCCCCTCTCTGGAAGATCGCTTCCTTGAAATCACCACGACTGGAGCTATGCAATGAACGCATTCATCAATCACTTTGCTTTTGAATTTCGCACAGGCATCCGCAATAAACAATTGCTCCTGATGAACTACCTTTTCCCGCTGGGCTTTTACCTGATGATGGGAGTTGTGATGGCAGAAATCAACCCGCCCTTCCGTGAAGACATCATCCCAGCGATGGTCACTTTTGCCGTTTTAGCCGCAACTTTGCTAGGGATACCAGACCCGCTGGTGAATGCCAGAGAAAACGGGGTTTTTCGCAGCTATAAGATTAACGGCATCCCCTCGATTTCGATTTTGATTATTCCTGCGCTAACGACTATTTTGCATCTCAGCCTTGTGGCGACGATTATCACGGTTACTGCCCCAATGCTTTTTGATGCGCCCCTGCCCCTAAACTGGCTCAACTATTTGCTGACTTTTATCGCTTTGGCGATTGCTTGCGCTGGCTTGAGCGTGCTGATTGGCGTTGTCTCCCCAAGTTCGCGAATGACCGTGTTGTGGTCGCAACTTATTTTTGTCCCCTCGATGATGTTGGGCGGGCTGATGGTCCCTTATGGCATATTGCCTGATGCAGCGGGAAAAGTTGCTCAGCTTTTGCCCGCCACGCAAGCGATGAATGCCTTTAATGGACTAGCGATGGGAAAAGTAGCGGATTTTTCGCCTTGGGGCTCCGTAATCGCTCTTGTTTTGAGCGGGACTCTGGCATTCGGCTTGGCATCCTACCTCTTCAATTGGGATAGCCATAACTCGGCGCGGCGCGGGCATCCAGCGTTGGCATTGCTAGCTTTGTTCCCGTATTTTATCGGAATATTCTTGCTATAGATATCAATCGGCGACTGATAATCGATTAAATACTAGCCGCACAACCCCGCGTTACGTCACCCGCCTTCGGCTCAGGTATGCGGCGCGATTTTTGTTGTTTTAGTTTCGGGTAAAATTGGGTTGCGGGCGTAAAGACTACGCATGCAAAATCGGCGGGCAGCTTACGCCATCGTTAGCAGGCGGAGAAACAGGAGGAAAAAAGGTGATCAAAGGCGCTTTTCTTGTAGAACCCCTCACTGAAAACAAAATATCTAAGATTATTGATTTGGGAGTGAATGAGATTTCACTCAAGTGGGAATATTGCAATGAAAAACATACAGATATACTGAGAAACCAGGGCATAAAAGTATATGCCGAATTTAGTGTATTTGTACACGAAGAAATGTGGCGGAAGCACCCTGGTTCGCGACCTATTGATCGAAGCGGCCACCCAATGGAACCAGTCAATGGGTATTACGGCGTATGTCCCAATCACCCAAAAGTTCGAGAAGAAAAATTGATGACAATTGCTTCGGTCATCGAGAACAAAAGCATTGATGGTTTGTGGCTCGATTTCATACGATATCCATGTCATTGGGAAGGAGTAAGAACACCACCAATCGCAGAGTATTGCTTCTGTCCAAACTGCCTTGAAAAATACGAGAAAGAAGTTGGCGGCACACCGGAAGGGGATAAATGGGTAACCTGGAAATGCGAACAGATTACGGGGTTTGTAAAGGAGGTTCGGAAGCGTATTGAAATTTCAGGAAAGTCAATTCAGCTGGGTATATTTGCAGTGCCGTGGTTTGATGATGAGTATGGAGGAGCAATACGGTCAATCATAGGTCAAGATTTTAGAGCATTGTCGTCATATGTTGATGTATTTGGGGTAATGGCGTATCAGAAGTTCACTGGCCAGCCAATCAACTGGATTAGTGATATAGTAGAAGCAATTGATCGAACAACGGGAAAATCTGTTGTACCGCTGGTACAATCAATGGATAGACCGGAAAAAGTATCCAGCGATGAGTTTGAATACTCCATAGGAATGGCGATAAAAGGATCATCAAAGGGCATGCTCATTTTTCACTTGGAAGATTTATTGATGAATGAAGATAAATTCAAAATACTCCAGCAAGTGTTCAATTCATGCGGCTAGATTTCAGGGCTGAACGCCAGCTAACCCTAAATGAAGCAAACCGGGCTGGTCGCCCGCGGGTAAGCGGCGCGAAAATGAGCAATTCGCCTCAAGCAAATCCGCGTTTCGGCCTGCGCCGCCCGATATGCTTATTATCCTGTTAGCAGGCAAAAGTTGTGAGAAGAACAACTAAACAACATCAGATTTGATGTGAAAATGTTTTTTATGTGCAATATGATTACACTGCGTTGTACCAGAAAGCTCCAAAAATATTTAGGGGTTAGTTTTGTAGAGAATCCAGATTCGCCAAAAGCGAAGTTAGGTGATTGGTACACGAATTTTATTCCAACGCTTTCAGGCGATATCATCATATTTGTGAGTGAAAAAACATTGCTAATGGTGGCTATTCCAGTTTGGGAAGCAGATAAACTTTTGCCAATGTTTGGGTTCCGAGTGGTCAATTTGTTGAAAATGATAGGGGTTGCGCAAGAAGTCATTGACAAAGAGATCAAGCATTACAGTGAGATTCAATTTGCTAAAACGGCGAGCCGAAGCATTTTAGGTACGATGAATGAAATAGCATATCATCTTCAATATAAAGCTGAATATGCAAAGAAGAAAGAAGATTTCAGCCTCTCAAATATAGAATTAGAGATGAGTAATTATTTATGGAAAAGTCTAGACTATCGATATCCGTCTGACATTGCAAAAGAAATTCTATATTTGAGCTATCTTCATTAGAATGCCTGCTAACCCAAATTGCAGCGGACTTGGCTACGCCAAGGTGGTAAGCGGCGCGAAATTCTCAGTTTGGATTGGGTATACAATTCACTCGGAGCAAAAACGTCAAGCCGCTCACACAAACCGTTAGAAACTTGCTTTGGAAATGAGCATAGAAATTATTTTTTAAAAAAAGTGGTATGATGATGTATGAAAATTCACAAAACAAGGTCATTGAAAAATGGAAAATCAGCGAACCATAGCGAAAGTATATAAAAAAGTAAAATTCAATGAACAAGGGACAGATTATGCTTATTGGCAAACACAAAGTCCTGAAAAACGATTATTAACGTTAGAACAAATTCGTCAAGAATACAACTTGTGGAAATATGATACTCAACCCGGATTTCAAAGAGTTTTTTCAATTACTAAACGCCAATGAAGTACGTTATTTGATAGTTGGGGGATATGCGGTGGCGTATCATGGTTATCCCAGATATACCAAAGATGTAGATGTTTGGATATGGATAAATCCAGAAAATGCCGAGCGAGTAGTAAGAACATTAAATGATTTTGGTTTTTCACCGCTAGGGTTAGAAGCCAATGATTTTCTAGATCCAGACACAATCATACAATTAGGTTATGCTCCAAATCGAATTGATTTAATAATGGGATTACCGGGGGTAGATTTTGAAGAGTGTTATGCGGTTAGAAATGAAGAAGAAATTGATGGAACAAAACTCAAATTTATTGATTTAGTGGGTTTGAAGAAATCCAAAAAGGCATCAGGAAGAACTCAAGATATCGCAGATATAGAGAATTTAGACTAACCAGAAATGCTCTTAGGCGAAAATGTTTCTAACCCCGCGTTAAGCTGACCCGACTCGGCTTAGGGTATGTGGCGCAATTTTCGGTGTTTTAGGTTCTGGTAAAATTGGGTTGCGTTCGTGAAATCGGCGGGACAACTTACGCCATCGTTGGAGCTGCTCTCCTGTTTTCCTAATTCCACAACATTTACACCCCCCATTTTTTTAATTGACAACTGATTTTCTCCCTGCTACAATACAACTACATAAAATCACCTTTGGAATAACCTAGCTCATAGAGCATCAAAAAACTGAACCCAAGCCTCCATCAACCAGGTTCAGAAGGCCGCAGCACTATTAAATAATCGCCGTCATCACATAGGAGGGTATTTAATAAACCTAGGGGGTTAGACAAACTGGGTTAATCCACTACTATCACAACTGTCATCACGTTTGCCTTAAAGCAATAAGGTGATTTTACGCTCTACAAAACCTCTCGCTACCCATTCATTGGATACACCAAAAGGGAACAATAAAAAAGATGACAATATCCACAATCAAAAACCCCCACCGCGAAAACCCAGTAGGAGCAGTAATGGTCGTTGGCGGAGGCATTGCTGGCATGCAAGCCTCCCTAGAACTAGCAGAACAAGGATTTAAGGTTTATATCATAGAGAAAAAAGCAGCCATCGGGGGACACATGGCGCAATTCGACAAAACCTATCCAACCAACGACTGCGCCATGTGCACCATCTCACCCAAACTTGTAGAAACGGGAAACCACCCCAATATTGAAATACTAACCAAAAGCGAAGTTATCGATATAGCTGGCCAGGCCGGAAATTTTCGAGCGCAAATACACCAAGAAGCCCGCTACATAGACGTAGAAAAATGCGTAGGCTGCGGAGACTGCATTGAAGCATGCCCAGCAGTCGTTCCCAATGTCGAATTTGAAGCAGGATTAATTTCACGGCACGCCATTTACCAACTCTACCCCCAAGCTATCCCCAACGCTTTTTCCATCACCAAACTTGGCATAGCCCCCTGCCGAGACGCCTGCCCAGCCGGACAACGCGCCCAAGGATACATAGCCCTCATAGGAGAGGGACGCTGGGATGATGCCATGCGCGTCATCAAAATGGATAACCCCTTCCCCGGCATTTGCGGACGCATCTGCAACCACCGCTGCGAAGACGCCTGCAACCGAGGTTTAGTTGACGAACCTATCAACATCCGCGCCCTAAAAAGATCCGTCACCGATAAAATTTACGCCCAACCCCGCGAACCAGTTGAACCAGCCGAAATACTCTACCCCGACAAGCCAGTTGCCATCATCGGCGCCGGTCCCTGTGGATTAACCGCCGCCCAAGACGTTATCCAAGCCGGATACCCCGTGACCGTCTTTGAAGCCATGCCAGTTGCCGGCGGAATGCTGCGGCTGGGCGTGCCCGAATACCGTCTCCCCACCGAAGTCATTGAGCGTGAAGTCCAAGACATTGTCGACCTAGGAATAGACCTGCGCCTCAACCACCGCGTAGACGACCTAGACAAAATTTTCGCCGAGGGCTTCGAATCCGTATTAATTTCGGTAGGCGCTCACGAAGGCATCCGCCTGCCAATCCCAGGCGCAAAACTAGACGGCGTCATCATCAACACCCACTTCTTGCGGGATGTGCGCTTGGGACATTATGAACGAAAAGATAATCAACCCCTGAATACCCCAGATGGCGTGCCGCTCGGCCCGAAAGTGCTTGTGCTGGGAGGAGGCAACGTAGCCATTGACTGTGCCCGAAGCGCCATCCGCCTGGGATGCGAAGTGCATCTCACATGCCTAGAGAGCCGCGAAGAAATGCCCGCCCACGCCTGGGAAGTGAACGCCGCCGAGGAAGAAGGCGTCCACCTCCACCCCGGACGCACGTTCGAGCGCATTCTCGGCGACCAAAATGGTCGTGTGCGCGGGCTGGAATGCACGAAAGTAGATTCGTTCCACTTTGACGAAAGCGGCCACCTCCACCTTGATAAAATCCCCGATTCTCAACATATTCTTGACTGTCAAACGGTAATCTTCTCTATCGGCCAACGCGCCGGTTTGGCCTTCATCCCCGAAGACGCTGGCGTGGGATTGACAGAAAAGCGCACCATCGCCGTCAACCCCAACACCTTTGCTACCAGTCGTCCCGGCGTATTCGCGGCTGGCGATAGCGTTTCGGGAACAGCTTTTGTTATTGAAGCGGTTGCCAACGGGCACAAAGCCGCTCATTCTATCACCCTCTACTTACAAGGACAACCACTAGAACCGTTCCCCGAACCGAACCTGCCGGTGGTGAATTTCACCCAGCAAGAGATTGACGAACGCATAGCAAGGGGAGAAATCACTCTCCAGCCGCGCGTACCTATGCCAGAAGTGCCAGTTGAGAAGCGCATTGACAATTTTGTTGAGGTTGAGGGCTGTTATGATGAAGCCAGCGCCCGCGCAGAAGCCGCCCGTTGTTTGGCCTGCGGCGTCTGCTCTGAGTGTATGTCATGCGTAGAGGCTTGCCAGCGTGACGCTATCATCCACGATGATCCAGATAAGACAATAGAACTAAATATAGGCGCGGTAGTGATGGCGCCTGGGTATCAGACATTTAACGCGAGTCTTTCTGAAGAATACGGGCTGGGACGATATCCCAACGTGGTCACCTCACTTCAGTACGAGCGGATGCTTTCCGCCAGCGGTCCTACAGGGGGACACGTGGAGCGCCCCTCAGACGATGGCAGGCCCAAACGGATTGCCTTCCTTCAATGCGTAGGCAGCCGCGACCAAAGCCACGATTATTGCTCTTCGGTGTGCTGCATGTACGCGGCCAAAGAAGCCATTATGACCTTAGAGCACGCTAAGACCGAAGCCCGCGATGGCGATGGAAATAACGATGTACATTGCCAGGTCTTTTTCATGGATACCCGCGCTTACAGCAAAAATTACGAGGAATACTATCAGCGGGCTAGGAAAAAGTACGGGGTCGAATATACTCGCTGCCGTATCAGCGAGCTAAAACAAAATCCTCAAAACCATAATCTCCTCATCCGTTATTCAGAAAACGGGGCCGCTCCCATTGAAAAAGAATTCGATATGGTTGTACTCTCTGTGGGCATGGAGATTTCTGACTCCGTCAAGGAACTCAGCCGGCAGATGGATATAGAACTCAACGAATATGGTTTTTGTCATACTACCCTCTTTGATCCCTTGCAAACCAGCCGCCCGGGTATTTATGTGGCCGGCCCTTTCCGAGAGCCAAAGGATATTTCTGAAAGCGTCACCGAAGCCACAGGAACAGCCGCGAAAGTAGCTGAACTTCTCGCTCCCGCTCGGAACACTCTTACTGTAAAAAAGGAGTATCCTCCAGAGATAGACGTTAGCGGCCAAGACCCTCGCATTGGAGTTTTCGTCTGCCACTGCGGCAGCAACATCGGCGGCTATTTAGATGTTCCCCTTGTGGCTGACTACGCGAAATCCCTCCCCAACGTAGTCCACGCTGAGGATAACCTATACACCTGCTCTCAGGACACTATCGCTCACATCACCGATCAGGTCAAAGAATTGGGGCTGACCCGCGTTGTGGTTGCTTCGTGCTCGCCAATCACGCATGAGGCTCTCTTCCAAGACGCCATCCGCCAGGGCGGGTTGAATCCCTATCTTTTCGAGATGGCCAACATCCGCAATCAATGCTCTTGGGTACACTCCGATGACTGGGATACTGCCACAGAAAAAGCTAAATCTCTGGTGCGCATGTCGGTAGCTAAGGCCGCATATCTTGAAGCTCTTCAAATTTCTAAGATAGATGTGAACAATGCCGCCTTAATCATTGGTGGAGGAACGGCCGGGATGACCGCCGCGCTCAATTTGGCAAAGCAAGGATTCCCCGTACATTTGGTGGAACGAGAAGACGAGCTAGGCGGCAATTTGCGGCACTTGCGGTATTTCGCGAACACCTTAGGGAATGGCGCAGGAGGAAATGGTAAACAGGGGAGTAGTAAGCTGGTAAATTGGGAAACACAATCTCCCGATACACCAATTTCCCAATCTCCCAATTTCTTATCCACCACGCCCAAAGAATATTTGGCCAAGACAATAGCCAATATAGGGAGACATCCCCTTATCACCATTCACCTGAACACGGAATTGTCCGAAACAGATGGCTTCAAAGGGAACTTCACGTCCATCCTCAACCATAATGATGAATCCATAGAAGTGCGTCACGGCGTGATTATTATTGCCACGGGCGGGGAAGAATACAAAGGTAAGGAATACAGTTACGGCCAAGATGAACGCATTATGACGCAGCTAGAGTTCGAGCAAATGATGGCAGGAGGGCAGGAAAGCAAAAGAGCAGAGGAGCAGGAGAGCGATGGAGCAGGAGAAAACCAATCCACCAATACCCAATCTCCCAATCTACCATCTTCCGTTGTTATGATTCAATGCGTGGGGCCGGCTGAGAAATACTGCAGCCGCATTTGTTGCACTACAGCCTTAAAAAATGCTCTAAAACTAAAAGAACTGAAACCGGAAGCAGAAGTCATTATCATCTATCGTGACATCCGCACATACGGCTTTAGAGAACATATATACACCGAGGCAAGACGAGCCGGCGTCCGCTTTGTGCACTATGAGTTTGAGAATAAGCCCAAGGTTGAAATTGGGGAATCGGCTACGGAGCAAATTAAAATCCGCGTTTGGGAGCCAATGCTAGGACGAGAATTAGAGTTGCGCCCAGACATTCTGGTACTATCTACGCCTGTTGTTCCCGCCAAAGGCGCATCAGAGCTAGCCAGCCGACTAAAACTCTCTTCCGACATGGAAGGCTTCTTCTTGGAAGCTCATGTCAAACTCCGTCCAGTGGATTTCGCCGCTGATGGTATCTATATGGCAGGGATGGCGCATTACCCCAAATTCTTAGACGAAACCATTGCCCAGGCGCAGGCAGCCGCTTCTCGGGCCGCTATTACCCTCTCTAAAGAGACTATGATGACCAGCGCACAGGTCGCTCACGTAGACCCCGATAAATGCGTGGGGTGCCTCACTTGTGTGCGTATTTGCCCTTATAATGTACCTAAAATCTCCAACGAATTTTCCGGTATTGGGAAAATTGGTGGAGCCGCCTATATTGAGCCAGCCGTATGTCACGGGTGCGGCTCCTGCGCCTCAGAATGTCCAGCCAAGGCCATTGAGTTGCTACACTACAAAGATATACAAACAATGGAAAAACTGAGTGCGCTGTTTGCGAATAGACCGCAGGAGCAAATTATTGAGACGATTCCAGTTATGGGAAGCTAAGAGACTAAAACCAAGGACACTGACTATTGACTACCCAACTACCCCACCGTCAAACTATCCAACTACCCCACCACAGGACTACACAACACTATGACTGAAGACTTCTCCCCCGAAATTGTTGCTTTTTGTTGCCATTACTGCGCTTATGCCGCCGCGGACTTGGCAGGCTCTCTGCGCTTAGAGTATCCCCCCAGCATCAAGATCATCAAACTGCCTTGTTCTGGTAAGTATGACCCCATCTACGCCTTGAAAGCATTCGAGGAAGGCGCAGACGGTGTAATGGTGGCCGGTTGAATGCCCGGCGACTGCCATTACCTGGAAGGTAATTACCAAGCCCGAAGACGAGTTGAATACACTAGAAAACTGCTGGAAGCTATCGGCATTAATGGCCGGCGAATCCAGATGATTAACGTATCCGCGGCCATGGGTGGCAAATTTGCATCTTCGGTAGCCGAAATGACAGCAGAAATCCAGCGGATAGGACCAAATCCATTGCGCAAACCGCCAAACGCGAAAGAAATTAATAGCGTAATTGCTCAAAACCCCAGTTGAGAGATAGCGTATGCCCTGCACTTCAGAGCATTAGAAGTGCAGGGCATCTGCGTAATGGACTATTTTCTGGCAACTCAAATGCGGCGCATCTAAAAACCGCCGCAATGCACATCTCTATTTTAAGCAAATACGAAATAGCGGCATCAAAATTCAAGCCAAGCGCAGATAATCGACAACCTAGAAATCGACAAAACCCAAAAGAAGAGTGACATATATCCAAAATTTATTGGCAGAAATTGGGCTAGAACCACAGCGTATCAAGATGTATAATATGTCGGCGGCCATGGCAGGTGAATTTGTCGCCAAAGCAAAAGAAATGACTGAAATTATACAGCCCTTGGGCCTAATCCATTACGAAACGATACAAAATGATTGGAGGTAGAAATGATTATTGCCGAACAAAAGCCTTTAGAGGAAATTAAACACTTGCTCGGAGATGCGAAAAAAGTGTTGGTTGTGGGGTGTGGTACATGCGTAACAGTATGTTTCGCAGGCGGCGACCGTGAAGCCCAAATTATGGCCGCTTCCCTGCGGATGTCTTCCAAACTTGACGGACATCCCATGGAAGTCACCGATATTACCGTCCAACGCCAGTGTGAATGGGAATATTTGGATGAGATCGAAAACGAAATCAAGGAAGCCGATATTGTCCTATCCCTAGGCTGCGGCATTGGCGTGCAAGCCATAGCCGAACACTTTCCCGACTGCTGGGTAGTCCCCGGCTTAAACACAACATTCATGGGATTGCCGTCTGAGCAAGGCGTCTGGGAAGAGCGTTGCATGGCCTGCGGAAATTGTGTTTTGGGATTGACTGGCGGCATCTGCCCGATTGCTCGCTGCTCCAAATCACTCCTCAATGGCCCTTGCGGCGGCTCAGAAGATGGTCACTGCGAAATTGATCCAGACGTCCCCTGCGCTTGGCAATTGATCTATGACCGGCTAGAGAGCAAAGGTAAACTTGACCTGCTCTTAGAAATAGAACCCCCTAAAGACTGGAGTACGGCCCACGATGGCGGTCCACGCAAAATCGTGCGGGAAGACTTACGGCTAGAAATCGAAGAAGCGGAGGCATAAACAATGACATCAAACGAAAATAACAATGGCTATCTCGTAGGCACCACGCTAGAAAGAATGTTAAAGGCAGGCCACTTTGCCGTCACCGGCGAGCTGGGGCCTCCCCAAAGCGCAGACGGGAATGTGATCCGTGAAAAAGCAGCTCTCCTAAAAGGCTACGTGGACGGCGTCAACCTCACCGACAACCAAACCGCCATCGTGCGCATATCCAGCATTGCAGCCGGTGCCATCCTCATCCAAGAAGGACTTGAACCTATCATCCAAATGACCTGCCGAGACCGCAACCGCCTGGCCATCCAAGCCGATTTACTCGGCGCCTACGCCCTTGGAATTCGTAACTTGCTCTGCCTCACTGGCGATCACCAAATCTTCGGCAACCACCCTACCGCGAAACACGTCTTTGATATGGACTCTATCCAATTGGTGCAAATGGTTACTAAAATGCGCGATCAAAAAGTCTTCCAATGCGGAGAGGAATTCAAAGGTCAGGAACCGCGCTTCTTAGTTGGAGCAGCATCAGCTCCACTTGCAGACCCCTTGGGTTTTCGCCCCTACCGTCTCGCCAAAAAAATCAAAGCTGGAGCTAACTTCATCCAAACCCAGCTCGTCTACGACATTGAAGCTTTCGCCAAATTCATGGAAAAAATCCGTGAGATGGGACTTCACGAAAAAACCTCTATCCTAGTTGGTGTGGGGCCGCTGAAAAGCCCCGGCATGGCCCGTTACATGAAAAACAATGTTCCTGGAATTGACGTCCCTGACGAGATTATTAAACGCATGTCCGCCGCCGGAAAAGGAGAACCTTGGTTCGGAAAAAAGAACGCCGACATGACCAAAGAAGAGAAACGCGCCCGCTCGAAAGCCCGCCAAGCAGAGGGCATCCAAGTTTGTATTGATCTCATCAAACAACTACGCGAAATTGAAGGCGTAGCAGGCGTCCACATCATGGCCATTGAATGGGAAAAAGCCGTCAAACCCATTGTAGAGGGAGCGGGATTGTACCCCCGACCGAGTGTTTAAAACGTTAAACCTTTCAACGTTCAACGTTTAACATCGAGGAGAACCTAATGGAAGAAGAGAAACAACAAGCAACGCAATCCATAACCATCACAAGCGACTTAGCCAAACGCATCCAAGAAGAAATAGGCCAAAATGTTTATCTATGCTACCAATGTGTAAAATGCACCAGCGGATGCCCCGTAGCCGAATTCTTCGACTGGCAGCCTAACCAAATCATGCGGGCCGTACAACTAGGACAAGAAGATATTGCCCTAGAATCCAAAACTATATGGCTCTGTGCCGCTTGCCAAACCTGCACTACCCGCTGCCCTCAAGGACTAGACATCGCAGGCATCATGGAATTCCTAGCCCGTGAATCCCTAAAACGCGGCATCAAGCCCCAAGTGCCCGCTGTTAAAGCTTTCAACCAAGCTTTCTTACGAGAAATAAATATCTGGGGACGCAGCTACGAACCCGGCATCATGGTCGAAATGGGTCTCCAAGACCCATTGCCGCTCCTCAAAGACATTGATATCTATATGGCCATGCTCAAAAAACGAAAAGTGGCCTTCTTTCCTGACCCCACCCGCAAGCCCAGCCATCGCAAGGCCAAACCCATTGAGGGAGCCTCAGATGCCATAGGCTATTACCCCGGCTGCTCACTGGAAACAACGGCTACCGAATTCAATATCTCCTCGAAAGCAGTTTGCGAAGCCATCGGCATAAAATTAATCGAACCCAAAGGATGGATTTGCTGTGGAAGCACACCCGCTCACAAAGCAGACCCACAAGCCGCCATAGAATACCCTATGGAAAATCTGGCCCTCTTTGAAAAGAGTGGATTCACAGAAGTCACCATGCCCTGCGCTTCTTGCTACAACCGCCACAAAACCGTCCAACACGAAATCCGAGAACACGCCGACCTCAAAGCCTCCGTAGACAAAACCTTGAAATATGAATACCAAGATTCAGTATACGTCAGCACACTGCCCGAAGCCATCTACAAACACATTGGCCCGAAGCGCGTCTCCGAGAAAGTTGCCAAACCACTCAAAGACCTACACCTGGCTTGCTACTACGGCTGCCTGCTCACCCGTCCCCCCGAAGTAACTGGCGCACCCAACCACGAAAACCCCACCGACATGGATGAACTCATGGTTGCCCTGGGAGCCGAAGTACACGACTGGTCTTACAAAACCACCTGCTGTGGAGCAGCTCACGCCCTCAGCCGTCCCGACATCATCCTGAAGTTGAGCGGAAACATCATCAAACACGCCCGAGAAGCCGGTGCCGAAGCCATAGTCGTCTCCTGCCCCCTCTGCCACATGAACCTGGACGCCCGCCAAATTCAAATGGAACTCGACGAACCCATGCCCATCCTCTACTTCACCCAACTCATGGCCGTAGCCCTCGGACTGCCCCTAAAATCTATCGGCCTCAACAAAAACATCATTGACCCTCGACCTCTTCTAAAATCGAAAGGCCTCCTCCCCAACGCGTAAAGCCACCACATCAATCCAATCCCCCCGCATCACAAAAGCGGGGGGATTTTTTTATTTAAGCAACAGGCTACACGCAGCATTTTTCAGGGGGATAACCAAATCGTGTGCCGCCTTTAGACATTCTTCAAACCTCCAACCAAAAACCTGTCCCCTACGTTCATAAACCTGAAATTTGTGGGAATGTCTGCTCCCAAACGAATTTGCCCCTCCCCAACAAATTGCCATTTACCCACCCGCTGACCTCCCAATTCCTTACTTACGGTTTAATCGAAAATAGCTTTCACCAAGTAACGCGGCCAATCAGAATAACCACATTACTTGGACAACGAAACCACGAAGTTAATATGGATAACCATTTAGTAGTATTGTCAAGTGTAATTTGATGTGTTCGCAGTAGAGCACGCGAGTGCCCATTTTAGGGGACAGGCAAGCTCTCGTTCGCTACTACAAGCCATCATTTCATGTTTGACAAAACATCAGTATATAGAATTCATGAATAGGTGCTTATAGTCACCTTGTATAATAGAAAAAACTCGTGTATACTTTTATTATTAAAAACTCTTGAAGTAGGAGAAAGCAAATGACTATTCGCGAGTTACTAGAGCTAATTGAAGGTGAGGTAATCACAGAGAACATAGATCTAGACCAAAAAGTCAAAATGGGGTGTGGTTCAGATCTGATGAGCGATGTGCTGGCATTCACCCACGAGGGAACGGTATTAATGTCTGGCCTCACTAACCCACAAGTGGTGCGCACAGCCGAGATAGCTGACATCAAGGCCATCGTCTTCGTACGGGGCAAATATCCTCCTCAAAAAACCATTGACCTAGCTAAAGAAAAAAACATCCCCCTCCTAGCATCCAAATACACCATGTTTGAGACTTGCGGCCGAATTTACGCCTCTGGCTTGCCTAGTTGTGGTGTCTTTGACCTTACCACTCGCCAGTGGGAGGATAAATTTAAATAAATACGCACTTTTATAACTCATCATAATCAACCATGAAAGCAGAAAAAGATGACCTCGCTCCTACAATCACCAAACTCAAGGAGCTGACCTACGAAATAAAAATCGGTCAAGCCATGACAAAGGACGTGATTACTGTTCCTCCTCACACTACAATGTGTGAACTCCGAGAAGTATTAAAGGCAAACCGCATTTCTGGTACACCAGTAGTCGAAAACGGCCAAATAATAGGCATCATCAGCTTAGAAGATTTGATCAACGCCATGGGGGTATGCGGCCCAATTTCTACGAAAAAAAATGGAGAGGATATTTCAAAAATACAAGAAAAAAACATGGCCTCAGTACGCGAGAACATGAACATGACCACAGTCCAAGAGAATATGACCCTCAATCCAGAAACTCTCTACGCAGATGAACCTTTAGCTAGCGCAATAAGCAAGTTCAACAAATTTCATTACGGACGTTTTCCAATCATCAACCGGCAAGAAGACCTAGTAGGCATAATCACCCAAAGTAACATAATACACGCTGTACTCCAACACCTAGAAATAGCTTATTATCGAGAAGAAATTCACGATCAATCCTCTGGTCACGTTCTTGAAGACATTATCGCCGATGAGGTCAAACTCATTCTCCGCTACCACGTAAACGCCGAAGATTTCGACCACGCCGGAGAAGCTTCTAGCAGACTAAAAAAAACGCTGCACAGCTTAGGCTTCCATCCCCAAACCATTCGCCGTGTAGCTATTGCTTCCTATGAGGCAGAAATAAACCTCGTCCTGTGGGGAAAAGGTGGTGAACTCCAAGTAGAGGTACAACCCTCTCAAATCAAGTTAGAGACATTCGACACCGGCCCTGGCATTGAAAATATTGAGCAAGCTATGCAACCAGGTTACTCCTCTGCGCCAGAATGGGTACAGGCAATGGGCTTTGGCGCCGGCATGGGATTACCCAACATTAAGGCCTGTACTGATGATCTAAAATTAGAGTCCACCATTGGTGAAGGAACACATCTAAAAGCCATCATCTATATCAATGAAATATGAGCTCAATTCATCAACCATAACGGCACATCCGCAGCCAAAAACTATCAGAACAAATTCGTCAAGCCCAATAAACCTTAAGGAGAAAAAGCATGAGTCTAAAAATTCTAGACAAAGGGGCTATTGCCCCACTAGTCGAGGCACTGATGGATGATTATCGGGTTGTCGGTCCCCAAGCGAAAGGTAGTAAGTTTACCTTCGAAACAGTTACCGATCCTGCTAATCTACGACTCGATTACGATACTACCATCCTCCCCCCCAAGAAAGTCTTCCAACCTCCTCAAGAGAGGTTAGCATCTTTCACATTGCAAGAAGACCTACAAATAAAACCAATAATAGAGGCAGAGCCGATAGTATTATTCGGCGTACATACTTGCGACTTGCAAGCTATCCACCTCTTGGATAAGGTCTTCGCCGATGATTACCCTGACGCGCATTACCTTTCCAGACGCGAACAAACTGTTATCGTTAGTCTTGAGTGTTTAAAGCCCTGTGATGAACATTCTTTCTGCAAAGATATGGGAACCCTAAACGCCAGTAATGGATACGACATCCACCTAACTGAGTTAGAATCCGCGTATCTTGTTGATGTAGCCACAGAAACCGGCGAAAAGCTAATTGCTAAATACGCCACCGCACGAAAGGCTACTGAAAAAGATAAGAACAAATTAAACGAAGCCCTTAATGCTAAGCAACCTCTCTTCAGTAATCATCTCGACTTTGATGTCGCAGATCTGCACACGCTGCTGAAAGCATCCTACGATCATCCTATCTGGGAAAAACTAGGTGACAGGTGTCTTGCGTGTGGTTCATGCACAAATGTTTGCCCCACATGCTATTGCTTCAACGTTAGTGATGAAGTGAATTTGTCGCTGACCGAAGGCACACGCTCTCGAAACTGGGATTCCTGCCAGTTGGACGAGTTCGCGCGAGTGGCCGGGGGTGAAAACTTCCGCGAGGCACGCGCCTCCCGCCAGCGACACCGCTTGATGCGCAAGGGCAGATACATCTATGAAAAATTCGATGAACTAGGATGCGTGGGATGTGGACGCTGCATCCGCACTTGTACAGCTAGAATCAGCATAATCGAAAGCTTCAATGCCATCCACCACAACAGAGTAGGAGGAAATGGACAATGAAAGAAACATCTATTTATCATCCACACATGACGCGCATAGCTAGTATTAAACAGGCAACCGCGCTAGAAAAAGTTTTCACAATAGAATCGCCCAATGGAAAGTTGGGACATGAACCAGGTCAATTTGTAATGGTCTCCGTGTTAGGTGTGGGAGAAGCCCCCATCTCTATTAGCTCTTCACCCAGCCGTTCCAATGGAAGTTTCGAACTATGTGTACGCAAAGTAGGCGATGTGACCAATGCTTTGCACTCCATGAACCCCGACACTAAGATAGGCATTCGAGGACCTTTTGGGTCAAGTTTCCCCATTGAGAAAATGCGCGGCAAAGATATTCTCTTTGCTCCGGGCGGATTGGGATTAGCTCCCCTCCGCTCCTTAATCAACCAAGTGATTGACGAACGCGACACCTTTGGCAATGTAACTATCCTCTACGGAGCGAAGCAAGCCAGCGATTTGCTCTTCCGAGACGAATTAGAAGAATGGGTTGCCCGCGATGACGTTAATTGTCTTATCACAGTAGATCACGGTGACGAAACGTGGGACGGCCACGTAGGCGTTATCACCACCCTCTTTCCAAAAATAAACATTGACCCCAACAATACCATTGCCGTCACTTGTGGCCCACCCATCATGTATCGCTTTGTGCTAATGGAACTGCTGGGTATGGCTATCCCCGAATCACAAATTTATCTTTCTCTTGAACGACGAATGAAATGCGGTGTAGGGAAATGTGGACACTGCCAAATTGAGGGCGTATACTGCTGTCAAGAAGGTCCCGTTTTCAATTATGCCGAGATTAAGGGCTTTGAGGAGGCACTCTAAGATGACAAACAATAATAAAGTAAAAGTCGCCTTCTTCGATTTTGCAAGTTGCGAGGGATGCCAATTAACCATCGTTGATGCCCTCCAAACCCACCTGGATCTCTTGGACGCGGTTGAGATCGTTCAATTCAGGGAAGCAATAACCGAGAAGGGCGAAGACTATTTGATTGCGTTCGTAGAAGGCTCATGCACCCGAAAATGTGACGAAGAACGTCTTTTCAAAATCCGCGAACAGGCCGCCATAGTGGTAGCCCTGGGATCTTGCGCCCACACAGGCGGAATCAACGCTCTCAAAAACATCCAACCATCCCTGCAGGGCGTGCGCGAGTACGTCTACGGCGACAAGGCCGATTGGTACGAGACCTACCCAACCCGCCCTATCAGCGCGGTGATTGACGTTGACGCTTTCATCCCCGGATGCCCCATTGACCGAGGAGAATTCGTCAAGGTGGTCAAAAACGTCCTCTTAGGCAAAGCGCCAGGGATTCCCGACTATCCCGTTTGTGTTGAATGCAAACTAAAAGAAAACGTCTGTCTCTTGCTTGAAGGTAAACCCTGCCTGGGGCCAGTCACCCGCGCCGGGTGCGGAGCAATTTGCCCCACCTACGGCGAGGGCTGCGAGGGCTGCCGAGGGATAATCCCCCACCCCAACGAGAACGCCATGAAAGACGTTTTAGAAGAAGCCGGACTAAGCTTAGATGAAATTATGGCCCGCTTCACAATGTACAACGCCTA
This sequence comes from Chloroflexota bacterium, assembly GCA_003648195.1. Classification (GTDB taxonomy): domain Bacteria; phylum Chloroflexota; class Anaerolineae; order Anaerolineales; family UBA11858; genus B10-G9. The sequence continues at coordinate 17,968 of QMOK01000004.1, forward strand.
CCAAGCAGAACAAATCGAAACAGCGGAGGAAATAGTATGAGTACAGTAAATATAAATGTACACCACGTTACACGTGTTGAAGGCCATGGCAACATTGTCCTAAATGCTAAAAACGGGAAAATTGAAAAATGTCAGTTTGACGTTGTTGAAGCCCCCCGCTTCTTTGAGGGCTTTGTACGTGGTCGGCCTTATACAGAGATCAACCACATCACATCGCGCATTTGCGGCATTTGCTCTGTGGGGCATTCTACGACAAGCGCTATGGCTACCGAGAATGCTTTAGGAGTAGAACTTACCGAGCAAGCGACTTTGCTGCGTAAACTCCTCTTTCATGGAGAAATTCTCGACAGCCACATCCTCCACACATACTACCTAGTCGCCCCAGATTTCTTCGGGGCCGGCTCTGTTATCCCCTTGATTGGAATCAATCGTCCCGTGGTTGAAAGAGCTTTAAGAATGAAAAAACTAGCCGGAGACCTATGCGCCATAATTGCCGGTCGTCACACGCATCCTGTTTCATTGGTCGTGGGAGGTTTCTCTCACGTTCCTAAAGAGCAAGAGTTGCGAGACATGCGCAAGCAATTGGTAGACGCCCGCCCAGACGTAGAAGCCTCTGTAGAATTATTTGCATCCCTTGATTGGCCGAAATTCGAGCGCGACACAGAATATGTCTCCCTCACCAAAGACGACGAATATGCCTTTGTAGGTGGTCGCATCAAAACCAGCGATGGTTTTGAATACCCCGTTGAAGACTACAAAAAAGTCACCAACGAATATTTAGTGCCTCACTCAACGGCTAAATGGACAAAACACAACCGCGATGAATACATGGTCGGCGCCCTAGCCCGCTTCAATAACAACTTTGACCAACTTCACCCCAAGGCTAAAGAAGCCGCCGCCGCATTGGGAATGGCCCCCAAAGTCACCAACACCTTCCTCAACAGCGGCGCACAGATCGTAGAAATAGCACATTGCCTTGAAGACAGCATTCGCATCATTGACGAACTCCTTGAACGAGGTATCAAGCAAGAAAAACCAGCAGAAATAAAAACAAAAGACGGTGAAGGTTGGGCATCTTGCGATGTGCCTAGGGGTATCCTCTTCCACCACTACAAATACGAAGATGGACTTTGCCAGGAAGCCAACTGCATCATCCCCACCAATCAAAATTATGGCAACCTTAATGCCGACATGGAAAAATTGGCTCCTCAGATTATTGATCAACCCCAAGATAAAATAAGGTTAATGCTAGAGATGTTAGTGCGAGCCTACGATCCTTGCATTTCCTGCTCAACGCACCTTTTAGATGTAAAATTTGTATGAACAAAAACACAGTGGCGGATGACAAACATTCCCGGCCTGCCACCCTCATTGTAGGGTTGGGCAATCCCCTGCGCGGGGATGATGGCATAGGTCCCCGCGTGGTAGAAGAGTTGTTGCAACGGGAGCTTCCCGACAACGTGGAGGTGGTGGACGGGGGGAGTGGTGGCCTGGATTTATTGCAATTACTGGAAAACCGAGAACAAGCGGTAGTAATAGACGCCGCACGCATGGGACGTGATCCCGGCCAATTTACGCGTTTCACCCCAGAGGAAGTTCACCTGTCCCCACGCTCATTCTCCCCCCATCACGCAAGTCTCGTAGAGGTAATGACACTCGCCCACGCCCTGGGATTATCCCTCCCCCAGATAATCGTTTTCGGCGTTCAACCAGCCAAAATGGATTGGGGAGAGGGCCTCAGCCCAAACGTAGAAAATGCGCTTCCAGAATTAGTTGACGCTATTCTACAAGAAATAAGAGACACTTTACCCGAAGGAGGATACAATGTCTAAGATTCTAGTAATTGACGATAGTCTTGATATGCAAATGGCTCTCCGCATGCCGCTAGAAGCCGAAGGGTATGAATTTTTTGCCGCCTGCACGGGCGAAGAAGGCTTAGAAAAAGTCAAAGAACTTGAGCCAGACTTGATTATCCTTGATGTGATGATGGAAACAACAACAGCCGGTTTTCAGACTTCGCTCAAGTTGCGCGACCCCAACCCAGATTCAGAATACGCCGCTTATCGAAATATTCCCATCTTAATGTTGACGGCTATTCACACTACTACCTCTCTGCGCTTTGGGCCCGACGAGACTTATCTCCCTGTGGATGATTTCCTAGAGAAACCCATTGACCCAGATAAATTGCTAGAGAAAGTGGAAAATTTGATTAGCAAGTAGCTTGGAGGATAAACGACACCGTTTGGGGCATAAAACTCCAAGGGTCTATATAATTAAAGACCCTTGGAGTTTTAAAAAATAATGCTGGAGCAAAGAGTGGAACTGGAAAAAATTCTAGCTCAGATTGTGAATGGAGCTAAAGAGGTGATAGAGGCAAATGCAGCAATAATATGTCTCTTGAATGAAGATGGGACTCAATTATATGCGGCTGCGGCCTCTGGCATTTCTATGGGGGAAGTAAAACAAGAGCTAATGCCGCAACTCCTGCTAGATGAGGAAACGCTAACTAGAAAATTCATTGTTCTCACCAATGCCAATTCTGATACGTTAATCGCCGATTTACCTGCAGGATATCAATCCTGTCTCTGTGCCCCGTTAATAGCCGGAGAAAAACAAATTGGCACACTTTGCGCTTACGCAACTGAACCGAATTATTTCAAAGAAAAAAAAAGCAAGCAATTGATGTTACTAGCAGACGTTGGGGCAGTTTCTATAGTTAACGCCCGTGAATTGGAGACCTTAGATAGCCTGAGAGCGAGCCGGGACAAATTCATTCGTATCGCCACCCACGAACTGCGTTCTCCTGTCACTATCGCTCAATCTCTCGTCCGAGGCGTCATCAAAGGTTACGCCGGCAAATTGAGCGAGAAACAACAAGATGTTTTTGGCCGCATTAATCGCAGTCTTGATTTTCTTGAAAATCTTGTCAACGATCTCCTAGACTTAGCAGAAGGCCAAACTTTGGATATTGCTAAAAATAAAGAATTTGTGCTAATCAGCGCGTCAATAGGCCGAGCGGTGCTGCTGATTCAGCCTCAAGCAGAAGAAAAAGGTGTTAAGCTTAGCTATCAGACTAATTCTGCGGAATTGATTGTCTGGGGAACAGCAGAGGGCATGGATCGTGTTTTCGTTAATATTATCGAAAATGCGGTTAAATACACCCCGCCCGGCGGAAGTGTGGCCGTTTCTGTGCAAGTCGCTGGGGAGGAGATTCGGGTTGAGGTATCTGATACGGGCATCGGTATCCCAGAAAAATCCATTCCCCTCATCTTTAATGAATTTTATCGCGCACCTAATGCCAAAGAGGGAGGAGAAATAGGCACTGGGTTAGGATTGAATATCGTCAAGGATTTGGTAGAAGGATTTGGCGGAAAAATTAAAGTACGAAGCAAGGTAGGAGAGGGAACCACATTTGTGGTGATGTTTCCTGTCGCGGGGGATTAATGGAATCAAAAAGAAGCGGCTGAAAACAGCCACTTCTTTTGTTAGCGCATTCCAAACGTTGGACGGGGGCACCACTTAATTCTAGGCAACTACCCTGCCACTTGCAATACCCCTCTCATCGGTGGCATTGAACGTAGACGTTCAGTAAATTCGGCCACGACTTCGGCAAATATTGGTCCTTCGGACGCAGAGACCCACTGTACCCAAAGACGTTCTTTTTCTATTCCCATATAATCCATAAATTCTTTATAAACAGGGAAACGCTTAGCCGTGCGGTGGTTCCCGTTTCCATAGTGACAATCGCCAATATGGCATCCTAACACCATTACTCCATCTGCTCCTTGCATAAAGGTGCGCAGAACCATCTCGGGGGAAACCCGTCCCGAGCAAGGTACTCGAATAATCTTAACATTGGGGGGATATTCAATACGGGCTAAACCAGCCCCATCCGCGCCGGCATAACTGCACCAATTGCATAAATAACCAATTATTTTGGGTTCGTAGCTATTTTCAGACATAAATTCTCCATAATTCGTGAAACGCGAAATTGTGAAACGTGAGACATGGCAACGTGACTTTACACAACACCCATCATGCTGGTATCAATGTCCCATCTATCTCAAACAAAGCATTCATAGCCCCAGTCATCTGAGCCATTAATTCTTGATCAGTAAAATGATGCAAGGTAATAGATTTAGAAGGGCAAGCGGCCACACAGGTTCCACAGCCTTTGCATAAAGCTCTGTTCACTTTAGCTTTTTGGCGGTCTTCCAGATAATCTATGGCTTCGTAAGGGCAAGATATAACGCACATCTGACACCCTACGCAGGTAACATCATTGACTTCTGCCGTGGCTGCTTCAATTTCTACTTCCCCTTTATCTATAATGGAAAGTACACGGGCCGCTGCCGCCGATCCTTGAGCCACTGAGCTGGGAATATCGCGCGGGCCTTGCGCGGCCCCGGCAATGAATACTCCTCCGGTCATAGTAGCAACAGGGTCTAGTTTGGGATGCCGCTCTCGGAAAAAGCCATTCTTATCAATACTAATGCTAAAAGTCCTAGCCACTTCTTGACTGTCGTGACGCGCTTCCAAACCGGTAGATAAAATAGCCATATCCACCGGAATGCGGCGTTGCTCGCCAATCAAAGTATCCTCGGCAGTCACAATCAACTTACCTTCTTCTTCTGCAGTCAGGGCAACATCACTAATAGAAGCAGCCCGCCCGCGAATGAAGCTAGTGCCTTCTTCTAGTAAACGGTGATAGAACTCTTCGTAACCCTTGGCGGGGGTGCGAATATCGATGTAAAAGTTATAGACTTTGGCGCCGGGAACTTTATCATGCACCATGTGAGCAAATTTAAGAGAATACATACAACAAACCGAGGAACAGTATTCGTTGTATTTTTTGTCTCGGCTGCCAACGCAATGAATTATAGCCACGCTCTTCGGCACATTGACGCCGTCACGCAGCACCACTTTCCCTGTTGTCGGCCCGGCCGCGTTAGTCATGCGTTCAAATTCCATAGCGGTAAAGACATTGGGGTAACGCCCATAACCATATTGCGGAATCCGTCTGGCGTCAAAAATATCGTAGCCAGTAGCTACAATGATATTTCCCACCTTTACTTCTAGAATTTCGTCTTCCTGTTCAAAATCTATAGCATTAGTTGGACAGACCTTCTCGCACAAGCGGCATTTACCTTTTTGGTACCAAGTGCAGTTCTCTCGGTCAATGACCGGGTATTTAGGAACCGCCTGGGGGAATGGTCGGTAAACGGCTTTGCGATAACCCAAACCCGCTTCGTAGACGTCGTCTACCACCTTGACGGGACATTTTTCTATGCAGAGGCCGCAGCCCGTGCAAGCATCTTCATCAACAGCTCGCGCCCGCTTGCGAATTCGGACTTTAAAGTTTCCGATATACCCATCCACGTTCTCCACTTCAGAGTAAGTGAGCAGGGTTATATTTTTGTGATTTCCAGCTTCGAACATACGCGGAGTAAGAATACAAGCCGAACAGTCTAAAGTTGGAAAAGTCTTATCCAGCTGAGACATGTGCCCACCTATGCTCGGCTCCCGTTCCACTAAATAAACGTGATAACCAGCATTAGCAATCTCAAGCGCAGCCTGAATACCAGCTATACCTCCGCCAACAACCAGGGTATTTTTATCAACTGGAGCATGCTGAATGACAAGCGGTTCGTGATAGCCAACCCGCGATAGAGCGGCAGCTACAAGCGCTTTAGATTTTTCCGTACCAGCCTCTTTGTCCTTGTGAACCCAGGAACAGTGTTCGCGGATATTGGCCATTTCCATAAAATAAGGGTTAAGTCCAGCTCGTTGGCAAGCTCCCCGAAACGTGGATTCGTGCATGTGAGGGGAACAAGACGCCACCACTACGCGATCTAGTCCATATTCCTCAATGTCTTTTTCTATAAGTTCCTGCCCCAGGCTGGAACACATGAATTTATAGTCGCGCGAGATTGCCACATCCTCTAAGTCGCCGGCCCATTTAGAGACTTCTTCTACATCCACTGTGTCGGCAATATTGCTCCCGCAATGACAAATATAAACACCTTTTTTCATTGATAATCTCCTAAGTGATGAGTAATGAGTAATACGTAATGAGGATGAGTGATGCGTGAGTTCACTTTTCACTCTTTACTCATTATTTTTTCCGTTTTACATCTTTACATTTTCACGTTTCAAGCGGCTTTGGCATTGGCAAAGCATTCTTGTCTCGTTTCTCCCGGCGCTTCCGTTTTTTGGGCGCTGGCTCGGCCGAACGCCACTTTTCCAGCATCGGCTGGGAAGAGACAATCCCTCGCTCAAACATAAGCGTTTTGGGATCCATCCCAAAGGCCAATCCCATCACTTGGGAAAAATAGACTATGGGAATTTGATAATCGGTGTTGAATGCGCTATTAACATCTGCCTGATAAGCATCCAGGTTTAGTTGGCACATAGGGCAACCCACAACCATGGCGTCAGGCTTTAACTTATCTGCCCCTTTCAGCAAATGATGCAACATACGCAGAGACGCTTTAGCACTAAGCTGCGTCATGTGCCCGCCGCAGCAAGTGGTCTTAAGCGCATAGTCTGGCACATTAGCACCCAGTGTCTTTAGCAGGGTGTCCATTGTTTCTGGTCTTTCAGGGTGATCAAAATTGTCTTCTGGGCGGCCCATATAACAACCATAATACGGAATAAGGGTAAGGCCAGCCAGCGATTGGGTCACCTTTTCTTTTACGGCTTCATAACCCACGTCATTACACACTACATCCAAAAAGTGCCGTGATTTGACTGAGCCGGGTTCATAAGACAAACTTCCAGCGGCCAGAGCTTCATTCACCTCTAAATTAAGTCGTTCATATTTGGCCATCTTTTCATCTGTTTTTTTGAGATTTATATAACAAGCACTGCAGGGAGCAATAACTTGGGGCGTCTCCTCGGCATCGATGAGCGCCAAGTTGCGGGCTACCAACGCATAAGCCGGTAATTGGTCAACTGAAAAATATTCCGTTGCCCCGCAACAATTCCAATCGTTTATTTCTTGAAACTCTATACCCAATGCTTCAGCTATCATCCGACTGGTTTTGTCGTAGGCGAGAGAATTGCCTTCAGCCGAGCAACCGGGATACCAGGCATATTTCATTTTTGTGCTCCTATCTCTTTTGCTTTATCTAAAATAGCGCGTAGTTGACCCATGTTTTTGATGCGCGCAGGAATCAAGGACAAGCGGCCCCTGCTCAACATCCCCAACGCCATGGGGGCCATCTTCACGCTTTCAAGCGGGTGATGAAGCATATGAAATCCAGCAGCAAGACCCAGCTCAAAGGAACGGCCAAAATACTCTACCATTCCAATAAAAGTCTTCGAAAAATCTTTCGCATCAGTAGTATACAAACCTTTTTCTATGGCCTGATGCTTAAGATTATACATAATATCGGTGATTGGAATCTCTTGCGGGCAGCGTACAGTACACTGATAACAAGATACACAATACCAAAAAGTATTGGAACGCAACACTTTATCATCTTGCCCAGCAGCTATCAGGGCAAACAGCCCCCGTGGCGCATAATCCATATCAAGCGCCGAGGGACAAGAACCAGTGCAATTGCCGCATTGTAAACAGCTTTTGAGTTTTTCCCCATCGGGGAGTTCAGTAATTATTCTTTCGTATACAGAGTTAGGCTCTAAGGTCATGATGTGCTCCTGAACGTGAAGCGTGAGAATTGGTGTATTGGTAAATATATAAATTGGCAGGTTGGTTTAAGACACAACTAATTTCACTATGCATCAATTTTTCACTCTCCCAATATATTATTTCCCTAGTTTCCCAATTTACCAACTTTATAAAAAGCTTTCCAGTAATTCGGCAACTTCCGAGTGGTAAAAAACCGGCCCATCGGTGCAAACAAAAATATCGCCCAGGTTACAACGTCCGCATTTTCCAATTCCACAGTGCATGCGGCCTTCCAAAGTAACCAACATCTGATCCAGCGTGAAGCCTAATTTTTTCAAGGTTAGGGATACAAAATGAATCATAATCGGCGGGCCGCAAGTGATGGTGATAGCGTTTTCGGGCGAAGGATTTAACTTTTCTAACAGCGTTGTAATCAGGCCTTCGTCGCCTTCATCCCAGTCGGGGGGTTTGTTATCTACAGTGAGATGCAGTTCGGTTTGGGGTGTGTTCCGCCATTCTTCATATTCGTCTGTAAAAATGAGCAGGCCCGGGTTACGAGCCGCCCAAAGGATAGTCATCGAACCATAATCGTCTCGGTTCTCCATGACAGTTTTGATGACAGGGCGGAGAGGCGCGCCGCCAATTCCGCCACCTAAAACTATAATATCTTTTCCTTTGATGTCATCCATAGGGAAGTTATTCCCCAGCGGGCCACGCACCCCGATGGGATCACCCACCGACAGGTTGTGCAACCCGTTGGTCGTTTTGCCATGTGGGTGGCGGTGGATGGCAAACTCCAGCAACCCATCTTGGGCGGGGATAGATGTAATTCCAAAGGGGGCTTCTCCTTCGCCAAAGGCCGAGACAAACCCAAACTGGCCGGGTTTATAATTTGCGAAAGCCTCTTTTCCAACCGCATCCATCAGCTCAATTTGGAACAAGCGAATGTCGGTTCCTAATTCTTTGACGCCTGCCAATTTTCCAAGATAAGGACGCATGGAATGATGGTTGTGTTCGTTCATGTTTACGCCTCCACCTTTTCGTGTAAGTCTGCTACTTGTGCTAACATCTCTTTGATGTCAATGTTAACTGGACAGGCCTCAATGCACCTCCCGCAGCCTACACAGCCCAGGGGACCAAAATCTTTGGGATAGTAGTGGAATTTGCAGTAATAGCGGTTGCGTATTCGCTGCCCTTTAGTGGCTCGGGAATTGTGTCCTCCAGCGATGGTGCGGTAATTGGGAGCGGTGCAGGCATCCCAGACTCTCATTCGGTCGTGGATTACTATCCCCGTGCCAGAAAGCACTTCTTCGTCTCGCAGGTCAAAACAGCGGCAAGTGGGGCAAACATAGGTGCAGAGTTTGCAGCTTAGGCAGCGTTCGCCCAGCCGCGCCCAATACTGGTCGTTAAAGAGAGCCGGCCAATCTTCGGCAGGTAAAATGGGAACAGTCTCGTTTTTGGGTATCTCTGGGAGGGTTAAGTCGGTTACTTCTTGGGTTTCGGCTGAGGCCAACAACGCTTTCCCTTTGCTGGTCGCCGCTTTTACGGCATAACCATCCCCCACGGCAGTTAGGAGTACGTCCAAATGGGAGGGGTCGTCTGGGGCGCCCCCCACGCTAGTGCAAAAGCAGTTCTCCCACATCTGCGGACACGAGATGCCAACCAGGGTTGTCATCTCTCGGCGGCGGGCGTAATAAACATCTGGAGGGTCTTGTTCAAGGAACAAGGCGTCAAATGCCAAAAAGCCATGAGCATCACAGGGGCGTAATCCAAAGATAATTTGTTCTTTTTCTAATAGATAGTCGTGCAAGGTAACTTCATCGCCACGTTTTTCAATTCGCATCAAGCGGTCTGTTTGCGGGAAGAGAAATTCTTTGGCGGACATCTCTGGTTGAGTATAGTCGAAAGTTATCTCTTCTATATCGCTAACTGGGCGATAACGAATATGCCCTTTGCCAATGTCTTGAGGAGCTATTAGAGTTCGATCTTCTTTTAATTTGCCTAACCAGGCCAATAAGTTATGGTGAGTAATAAAGATCATATTAGTGAGATCTCCCCGTCTTTCATAAGGGTTACGAAAGGTGTAGGTTCTGTGGTCATGCCGCCTCGATGGTCAAATAATTCTTCCATCTCTTTGGTTAGCTTGCGGTTTAACAAACTGAGAGGTATATCCATGGGGCAAGCCAGTTCACAGGCATTACATTCTACACAACGGCCGGCCAAGTGCATGGCGCGGAAAGTGTGGAAAAAGTATTTCTCTGGCATTTCATTTTGCATTCCGATCCAGAGAGAGTCATCGCGGTCAAATTCGCAAACGGTGCAATAACATCCAGGACAAGCCTGACGACAGGCATAGCAGCGAATACAACGGTCAAATTCTGACAGCCAAAAGTTTAGCCGTTCTTCGGGTGCCATGGCCTCTATTTCGGCTACATCCTCAAAATCATCGCTGATTTCCTCGGTGGGTGGTTCTCCTATCAGGGTGTCATACACTAGAGGAGAGCGTATTGTGCAGTGTTGGCAGCGGGTTTGGATTTCGCCATTTTCTAGCATACCTGTACAGGTTAAGCCAATGACGTGAATATTCTCGCGCTTGATTTGGCTCTCACCTACCAACAAATTGATCGTTCGACTGTCACAGGGTTTAACTATCACGGCCACGCTGGGGATGTCTGCTCCACGCTTGGGCGGTTTCTTTTTATCGTGTAAATAATTTACTAGGTTGTAGTGACACTGCTGATTCCAGACCAGACGATCTACATCATCAGGGTCATAAATAAAGGCCGGACGGGTTCCCCCATCAGTCGCTGTCTCGTAGCCAATTACACAGCTTACTTGCTCGTTTTCTAGCAATTCTTTGGCTTTGGCTTGTATTTGCTCAATCAAATTGACCTCCTACTCTTTTCAATTGCTGGCTCTCGTATATTTTTTGGCACAGTGATTTACGCTGCATTGTACGTTGCTACTTTGTGTTTATCAATTACCGTGGAAGCAAGCGTATATAACTGGTGTTTGAAATCACCACCTCTTATTGCTAGCATTGCGCTTTTTCATCACATTAATACGAATTTTACCGCACGGAAAGAGAACCCACAAGAATCAAATGTCATAAATACGCTGTCATTTGGCATATTTCCTATAGAGAGTTATATAATTCTTCTATGCCTTCTAAGAAAGCGTATTATCCACGCAGTTCCCGGCAACCCCTAAAATGATCTCAAAAACCAACGCAAATATCCATGTTTTAAAGGGCGTTTCACTCTTCTTCCCCGCTGACCTATGCCATATTTCGTTGACAAAATTAAGTGCCCATAGTAAGATAATGCCCGTTGCTGGCGAGGTAGCTCAGTGGTAGAGCAGGAGACTCATAAGCTCTTGGTCGTGGGTTCAATCCCCTCCCTCGCCACTTTTTTTATTTAAAACGCACACCCGATAACTTCAAAAATCGGGTGTGCGTTTGTTTTTGTTAACAGGTAAAGTGAACGCTAATTTTCGCCAGTCCTGTTTGCCTTTCTCCATTGCCATACCACGCTCAAAAGAACAAGCACCGCCAAGATAAGCAATCCCCACAAGCCAAATTGCCCGCGCGCCGAAAACGCTTGCAGCGTGATTGCCGTTGGTGTCTGGTTACCATCACCAACCACAAAAGGCGTGCCGCTCAACTGGGATAGACTAGGGGTAGTGCCGCTGGTCACCGTAAAGCCGACCGTGTTAGCGACTGTATCTACCGTGGAGCCATCAATCTTTAGCCAATCAGAACCATCATACCAATAGAGTTTGTGGTCTGTTTCGTTAGTTTCATCGGTATATGTTAAGACAATTTCTAGGCTATCTACGTCTGTGGCACTGCTCAGGTGAATGTCTACATACACAGACTTATTGCCACCCGCATTAGGGACGTTATCAAGCTGCGCCAAGGTGATAACAGGTTCACCTGTTCCCAGTTTGGTAACATCTAAAGTACTGCTCATTGCCACTGTCTCTGGGCCAATGCCAGTTTCAACAGTGGTAAGACTAGAAACATCTGATTGGAAGCCAACGAAGACGGTAGCGGAATCGCTATATGTTACGCCGCTAGGAGCGGTAATGCTGGCCTGAATAACGACAACTTGCGGCCCCGAACTCGGTGCGGTATAAGACACGGCGGCAACACCACTGCCATCGGTAACACCTGTAGAAGTGCCTAAACTGCCGCCTCCGCTGGCAGGACTGATAATTTGAAAATCAACCACAACGCCGGCAGGCAGCACACCGCCTGTCACGTTTTTGATAGTGGCGTTTATGTTAGTGCTGTTATCGCAGCTAATTTTAGTGGCCGTACTATCCGCGTTTACGCTGGCGGGCGGCAGGGATAAGGTTGTGTCTGCGGTGTTGGGATTGTCGAAACGTGGCACAAGTACCGCGCTGCTCAAAGCTGGCAAATTGACCATGGCTAAATTTGACCCTGTGGCGGCATAGCTAGCGGAATTATTCAACACGTCGTAATAAGTTGTGTCTTCACACTCGCTGGGAACTATCAGGTTAACGTCGTGCGCGTTGCTTCCATCACGGTTGAAGATGGCAATAGCGCAGTCGGGTGCGCCGCCGGTGCGGGCGTAGGCATAGGTCTGGTTCACGTCGTCGGTTAGCAGAGTGGTGACATCGCCTGTCTGAAGCACATCGTAATTGTTACGGATTAACGCCAGACTCCGGTAGGTGTCACGTAAGTCGGTGTTAGGCAACCCCGCTGGCAGAAATCCGCTTTCATTCCCCCAGGGATAAGTGTGCCTGTTGTAAGGATCGTCCTGCACAATCCCGGCCACTGACTTTCCCGCTCCCCACTGGCCCGCGCTGCCGTATTCCGCGCCTAAGCCAACCTCATCTCCATAATAGATTGTCGGTGCGCCGGGATAGGTAAATTGCAAGGCGGCCATCATTTCCATTTTTGAGAGGGCGTTGGTTAAATTGTTGCTAGATTGTTTGTACAAAACGTACAAGGGACGGTTGGTATCGTGTGATCCCATGAGATTCATCATGGCATACCAAGCGGGAGCTGGGTAGTCTTCGCGAATAGAACCGAGCGCGTAATCAAATTCGGAAGGCGAGAGCGCCCACATAGTTTGGTCGCCGTTATTATCGTTGTCAATCCAATCGGAATCGATTAGAAAGCCCAGAACGGCCTTGCGGTAGCGGTAATTCATGGTGGCATCCATTTGGTTGCCGTAGAGCCAGGGAATGGCCTCAAACCAAACCTCGCTATAAAGCGGGCCTGTCAAACCATCGTTGGTTTTTACCTGGCTGCGGAAATCTTCCCAAAAAGAGTGGCCGACCTCATCGGCAACGTCAAATCGCCAGCCATCGGCGCCTTTGCTGTACCAGTATTGGATAACCGCGCTGGGAGAGGCGTCATCGTTACTATAGTCGAAGACGTAATCTTTCACGGTGGTATTTTCGTTCAGGAGGGGAAGGCTATCGTAGCCCCACCAAGAATCATATTGCTCGTTGCCATCGGTGCGCCCCGCGCAAGGCCCGCTGCCCGCCTCGAAAGTGTAGAACAAATTATACGAAGAGGACTCGCGTTCACACGCGCCGCTGGTATCCGCGCCTGTATCGGCGTTTCCGCTGGCATCCCAGCGATCATAACGGTCAAAATATACAGAATCGGAGCCAGTGTGGTTAAAAACCCCATCCAAGATGATAGATATGCCTCGGTTTTCAGCCTCGGTTGAGAACGTTTCAAAGAGGTTGTTAGTCCCCAGGCGAGGACTGATTTTTAGATAGTTGGTGGTGTCGTAACCGTGATTAGAGGGAGAATCAAAAATTGGGTTCAGATAAATGGCGGTAACGCCTATCGATTCCAGATAATCTAACTCATCCTCAATCCCTTGCAAATCTCCGCCAAAGAAATCCGCGCTCCAGTCTTGATAATAGGAACCGCCCGCATCTCTGGGATCATCAGCCGCTTCGTTCCAGACAGTGTGCAAATGCTCGTTTGTGCCGTAAATGGTGCTATACGGCCAAGCATTATCATTATTTGGATTTCCATTTCTGAAACGGTCGGGCAAAATTTGGTAAATGACGGCTTTCTTGGCCCAATCTGGGGTTGTGAACGCGCTATCGTAAACGGTGATGTTAAAAGAATTATTCGCGTATTGGCTAGCTTCCCCATCGTCAACCATCATCCCTGTTCCATTCTCGTACCGGTCTTCGTGATCGTAGCTATTGTGAGAATAGTCGTCAATATACCAGTCTACATCCGTGCCGTCAGTAAGCTTAAATTTATAGTACAAGGTGCGGATACTGGCGGTGTCGCCGGCGGGGATGGTGTAATCGTACCAATCATACGTTGGGTCACTCTCAGAACGTTTGGTCATGGCGTAGGCCTGCGTACCAGAGGGTGTATTATAAACATAGAGCGTGGCGCCGGTGAGGTCGCTGTTGGCCGTTCGCAGTGAGATGGCGATGGTCTGCCCCGTGGGGACGGCCCCAAAGGGCGCGCGATAACCGCTAGCGCGAGTGTCATGGTAAACCTCATTCCACCAGATGTCGCCATCCGCGCCGGCCCCAGCGCAAGCGCCATTACAATACGTGGTGCTGGGTCCGCTCTCCCTATCGGCGGTGCTGCTGTTGTCGTAATCGTTGTTCACCGCCTCAACGCGGTAGTAAGTAGGGTCGCCAAATGAAAGGCCGCTGGCGCAATACTGATTCCCGCCGGTGCTAGACATAGAGGCAGTGCTGCCCCCGCTGCCGTCCACCACGTCAGACTTGGTGCCGCTATAGCGCACCTGAACGCTGCTAATGCCGCTATCGTTGTCGCCGCTGCGGGAATTGGTATCGTATACATTGGCACAGACCTGCCCCCCAGCGTAATTCACATTTTCTACGGTGGGAGCGGTTATATCATCGTCAATGACAGTATAAGCATATTCCGTGCCCGAGGGACAGTCAGAGCTATGCACCCATTGGTTCATCCAGTTATGGTCTTCTTGGCCGCTGCCATGCGCGGCGCGGCACAGGTCACGCTCGCCAATATTGTCCACGCTTACAGGGTAATAATAAATATCACGGGGGTTCTGGGCGGGAATTGTGACCTTAACGATGTCATAATTGGTGGTTGGTGTGCCGCCCCAAGCACCAGACCAATCCCCGGCGTCGCTGCCCGCCGACCAGTTCCAAGAGCCGTTGTAATACCGCAGCCGTGGATAGCCGCCGCCAAAGGTGAGATCGCCTTTGTGGGACATCCAGTAGACGTCCACGCTTTCATCATCGTAGGCGTATACGTCTGTGGTTCCACCTGGGGATAGGGTTCCGTCATCGCTCCAGCGGCGGGTGCTGACGAAGCGAACTGTATCCCCAAAGGCGGGGACGTATTGTTCGCTGGGGTGATCGCTGGCCGAGCAGTTATCGGCCACTAATTGATCGCAAGATGAATGATAGAGTCGATCCCAAACCACGGCGGTGGGCGCATCGGAAGAACCCCGCAGTTCAATCCACCATCCAAAATAAACGTTGCCATCGTTGAGGTCACGGCCCCAAGCGTTGCCCGTTTGGCCGGGGATGCCCATCACGTCTACCGCGTCTGTCGTGGTGAAGTCATCGGTGGTATCTGTATCGTTGTTCCAGCCCGCGTTATTTTGGAAAGTAGCCACGGTCATGCTAAACGCGCTTGTGTTATCCATGCCGTTCAGGTCAGAGAGGGGAAGTCGGGCTTCTACTACATCGTTGGCCGCGCTGATGCTAATTTGCGTACCGCTGATGGTGTACCAAGAACCGCCAGCCCACCATTCCACTTGATAATTGCCGCTGCTTACGCTATGAAAGGAGAGTATTCGTTCGGCGTACAAAAAAGTCCGTCCCATGGTCAGGTTAGACTCATCACCTAGCCAGTTGTAGCCGGTGTCGTAGCCATCTTGGTCGGTATCAATGCCCACGGCAATATGAACCTCATCTGCGTCTGTGATGTCATCTAAACGAAAGAGCAAATAGAGGTAAGTACTATCCACGGTGACGCGCACTTCGGTGAGGTCGGCGTTAGAGTCCATGCCGGTGTCGGTGCGGGCATCGTCCGCGGCGCCGGTGTATATCCATTCACCATCGCTTTCGGCGTCTGTATGGGCTGTGGCTGAGGGCGTGCCAGTCCAATCGGAAGGGTCGCCGTCTACAGTGCGGGAGGCTGCCCCCACAGAATGAGAACTAGCAACAACCAAAAACAATAACATAAACGAAGAACAAAATGTGAAAAACCAGCGTCTCATTACATGCTCCTTCACTCTCAAGGCCAATATATGCTCAATTTTCAAAGCTCCGAATGCGCTAATTTTACCACCGCCCTGCGCTAGCAAAGGTAATCTATTAAGGCAAAAAAGCGAGGCGGCTGCGCCGTCTCGCTTATGTTGTAATTTTACTTATGTTTTGGGTGGTAGCTCTCAAGTAAGTGACGCGCTTGTCACTGCGAGCGGAGTTTACGGAGCGTGGCAGTCTCCGGCACCACAAGGGAGATTGCTTACTCAAGAGTATGCTTCGCTATCGGCAAAAAACGCCTCGCAATGACAGTACCATCACTTACTTAAATACCACTACTAGGTTTTGAATGAACGGTTCTTCAGAAAATAGCGGGGTTGCACTTAACAAAGGTAATTATTCACTCCCCTCCCGCAAATGTTCAATGACGTGTCATTCTGAGAGCGTTTTTCTCGAAGAATCTCCTATGTTTACGAGAGGGAGACTCTTCGTTCACTAATCTTAGCTCCGCTAA
>QMOK01000005.1 GCA_003648195.1 Chloroflexota bacterium
CGAATATTAACCCTACGGTCAAAAGGTGTCGCTGCTGAGCTATTTCGGCTTCACGAGCCTGCTGTTCGGCGTCTTCTAGGTCATCTCCGAGAATCACGGCTTCGAATCCGGACTCGGAGACTGTTTGGCGGAGTTCTGACTGGCTAACGACTGTGGGGATGTAGGTGACACGGGCACGTTCGGTAGTGAAGTTAACGCTAGCCGCTCGCACTCCATCCATTTCGAGGAGGGCGCGTTCCAGGCGGCGGGCGTCATTATTGTCACTGAGTCGCTTGATGATAAGGTCGGCTTCTCCGGTCGCTATGCCGTATCCAGCCCGCTCAATGCGGTTCAGGATGTCGTCTGTTTTCAGCAAGGCGGGATTAAATTCGATTGTGGCTCGCTCCGAGGAGAGGTTGACGTTGGTGAGGATTACACCATCAACTTTTCTGATATTTCGCTCAACGGCGGCAACACAGTTGACGCAGGTCATTCCGGTAATGGGGAGGGTGATTTGTTTGTTTTCTGTCATGGTTTTTGGTGGAATGGTGATTAGTGACTAGGGGACTAGGAAATAAAATTGTAAATGGTAAATTGTGAACGGTGAATTATAAATGAGGAATCGTTTACAATTTATAATTCACCATTTGCCATTTATCATTCGGTTTTAGATTACAGGAGGGAAATTGATCTCGGCTAAGAGTGTCTTGATGCTTTCTTCGGTAGCGGGTTCTTGGAAGGTGATGGTGACTTGCTTGGGCTCCACAGTAGCGTCTACACTTTGAACGCCATCGAGGGCGCTGACTTCCATTTTGATGGTGTTGGTACAATGTCTACAAGAGATGTTGGGGATGTTATAGGTTAGGGTTTGCATGGTTAAAACTCCTTGGTTAGATAAGAATTTTTGGACCTGTCAGGTCTCGAGAAATATTTGTCTCAGACTTTGGCGGCGGTCTCAAAGACGTTTATGATTTCTTGAAGCACCCGCTCTCGCTCGGCAGCGTCACCGCCTTGTACGGCGGTGATAAGACAGGTGTGAAGGTGATCTTCTAAAATCATGGTGCTGACTTTGTTCAGAGCCGATTGGACTGCGTGAATTTGGGCGATGGTGTCTATGCAGTAGGCTTCTTCTTCAATCATGCGCTGAATTCCACGGATGTGGCCTTCAATGGTCTTGAGACGTTTTTTGGCTTCTTCATGTTTTGGCATTTGCTTCTCCTTGCCCCCCCCAGGGGGGATGGGGTACGTGAAGCATGGTAACTATCATCTTCGAGGTTGTCAAGAGTAACGCGTAAAAAAAAGTATATTAAAAAGTTGTTGGTTAAACATTCCCTCTCTCAATCCCCCTAACGCAGCATTCTGTAAAGGGCAAATGCCAAAAGCATCTTAGTTGAGTTTTCTATAAAAAATGGGGCTATCAAGGCTATCGCCTTGCTGGTAAACTGGTTAAAATATCGTTAGAAATCTATCACCCATCAATTTTTGCTTGACACTTCTCTAGCTGCCAAGTACACTTTGAGCTACGTTCAAGAAATTAAATTCAGCAAAGGAAATAATAATGCGCACTATTCTCTCAAAATATTGGATATACTTCACAATAGCAATCTTGGTTCTGGGTGCGGGTTGGATTTGGGTTAGCGCTCAAAACACCAACTCTACCAAGACACTTGAAACAGCCCCACAAGAAGGCTTTCTGGCTCCCAATTTCACCCTCGACACCAAAAACGGAACGCAACTCTCCCTTTCGGACTTTCGAGGCCAGCCTGTTTTGGTCAACTTTTGGGCCAGTTGGTGTCCTCCTTGCAAAGCCGAGATGCCCGGCATGGAAATAGTTTACCAAGAATTCCAAGATCAAGGTTTTGTCGTCTTAGCCATCAATGTTACCCATCAAGACAGTCTAAGCGATGCAGCTCGCTTCGTTGAAGAGCAAGGGTTCACTTTCCCCATCTTACTAGACGCACAAGCCATCGCTTCTCAGGCTTATCAAATACGCTCATTGCCCACATCGTTTTTTATAGACCAAGAAGGCATCATCCAACAAATCGTCTTCGGCGGCCCAATACCCAAAGCAGACCTCCATGCAAAAATTGAGGACTTGTTAAAATAATGTTCCCCGTCTTGCAAATTGGGCCGCTCTCTATCCAAACGCCTAACCTTGTCATCCTTTTGGGGCTGTGGCTAGGGCTTACGCTTGCCGAACGTCTGGCGCCTCGCTTCGGGGTTGATGGGGACACTCTCTACAACCTCTCATTCATAGCTATCATTGCCGGCATCATTGGCGCGCGCCTCTCTTTTGCCGCTCAGTCTCTGCAAAATTTTCTCGACAAGCCGCTAAGCCTGCTCTCACCAACGCCCAATATGCTAGACCCGGTAGGAGGCATGTTAATAGCTCTCACCGCAAGCCTCATCTACGGAAGCCGCAAAAAACTCGCTCTCTGGCCCACCTTGGATGCGCTAACGCCTCTCTTGGCTACATTGGGGATTGCGTTAGGGTTGGCTCATTTGGCTTCGGGAGACGCCTTTGGAATGCCTGCCGAACTTCTTTGGGGAATATCTTTGTGGGGGGCACGGCGACACCCAAGCCAAATCTATGAAATCGTGGCAAGTGGCTTAACTTTATGGTTGATCTGGCCCCGAGCGAACTCTGCAAGGGGGATGGCCGGAGAAACCTTTGGCCGATTCACCGCCCTAAGCGCGGGGGCGTGTCTCTTCCTCCATGGATTCCGAGGAGACAGCACCATCCTTGCTAATGGCTTCCGATTAGAGCAGATAATAGCTTGGGGGGTGCTGGCGGTCAGTTTGTGGTGGTTGGGAAAGTTTTATAAGAAAATAGAAGGTTAAATCATGGATAAAGTAATTATAAAAGATCTTTTGGCGCGGGGTATCATTGGCGTTCATGCTTGGGAAAGAGAAAGGCCGCAA
This sequence comes from Chloroflexota bacterium, assembly GCA_003648195.1. GTDB lineage: Bacteria > Chloroflexota > Anaerolineae > Anaerolineales > UBA11858 > B10-G9. The sequence goes on from QMOK01000005.1 coordinate 2,902, forward strand.
GATATTCTTATTAATTTAGTTTTGTTTGGGAGTATTTCTAAAGCGGGGGAAACGGATAATGTTGAGGATAGCATTAATTATCAAACGGTGGCCGAAAAGACGTTAGCACACGTTGAAAACGCCAAACGCCTCACGGTAGAGGCGTTAGCGACAGATATTGCTAAGTTGTGTTTAGAAAACGGGGCGGTTAAAAAGGTTTGCGTAAGGGTAGAAAAGCCCAGCGTGGTGCCTTTTACGACGTCTGTAGGGGTAGAAATTGAACGCACACGAGAGAATTTCTGACGTTCGCTGGGGAAGAGCAAACGGTCAGGGGAATTTCAGTACACGCACAAACTTACATCTGCTGCGTCTGAGGAAATGAGTTTGCACCCTAGGTTGCAAATCCGCTTTGGAGCAGTTATACGCACGTTATCCCCAAAAGAATTTAGAAATGAAGAGGGGCTGAGCCGCGCGAGATGTTGTCTAGGAATTCTTGGCGGGTAGGCATGCTGTTGCGGAACGCGCCCAACATTGCGGAGGTAGTCATGCGGGCATCGTGTTTTTTTACGCCGCGCATCATAGAGCACATGTGCAGGCCTTCAACTACTACGGCTACGCCTTGGGGGTGAAGGAGTTCGTCTATCAGGTCGGCTACTTGCCGGGTCATGCGTTCTTGGATTTGCAGACGGCGGGCGAACATATCGACAATGCGGGGGATTTTGGAGAGGCCAATTATTTTTCCGTCAGGGATGTAGGCAACATGCGCACGCCCAATGAATGGGAGCATGTGATGTTCGCAGAGGCTATAGTATTCTATGTCTCTGACGATGACCATTTCGTCGTAGGAGGCGTGAAAAATGGCCTCATTGAGGAGTTCGATGGGGTCTGTACGGTAGCCAGCCAAAAGTTCTGCGTAGGCACGGGCTACACGTTCGGGGGTTTTTTGCAGCCCTTCGCGGTTTGGGTCTTCGCCGATGGCGGTTAAGATTTCTTCAATGGCTTGGGTAATTTTTCCCAGGTCCATATCTTGTTTGAATAAATTTGCTACGTCATTGATAATTTTTTTATTTTTTTCCATTTTATTTGCCTTCTTTATATTAGTGAGAATTAAAGTATTTTTTACACGCGGGGTATTTTATCACTTGTGAAATATCTTCTCAATGTTTGAATGTAGGTAATTAGGGCAATTGCAAATATAGAAATGAACGGCTTTAATCCTCAAAAATTGGGGAGGTACTTGAAAATTAGTAAAAATGACGCTACAATGCAACTAGAAAGTACTGATTTTGAACAACATCTATGCAGAGAGTTTGTCGTTGCTTTACAATATTATGCTAGGAGTATTGATGAAAATACAAGGGCTTTTGCAAAAAGTTGAGCTGTTTAGAGGGCTTACAGAAGAGGAGTTAACGCAAATTGCGAATATCTGTAAGGAAGAGCGGTTTCAAGAAGGGGAAGTTTTCGCTAAGGAAGGCGAGATGGGGGATACATTTTGTGTCATTAAAGATGGTCTCATGAAGGTTGAGATCAATCAGATGCCAGATTTGCAACCCCATGTAATTGTTCATCTTGGCACAGGCCAATTAATTGGGGAAATGAGTTTGGTTGACCGTGGTGTTCGTTCTGCTACGGTTCGGGCCATTCAAACGCCAACTGATATTTTAGTAATTCACCATGATGAATTTCACGATCTATGTGAGAAGAATAATCGAATTGGGTACGTGGTAATGCGCAATATGGCCGCCGACCTCTCTTTCAAGTTGCGTCACCGTTCTTTAAGCGAGCAAGGGAGGTAATGATGCCTACTTATAAAATAAGTTATGTGGTTCCAGATAAGAAGCATCCGGGAGGGATTATCAATTTAGATTATTGTCCTGTCAGGGGCGAGACTTTGGAGATAGGGGGTGTAACCTACGCGATTCAAGAGGTTATAGAGTTGATGCCTCCTCAGGGTTTGTTCCATTATTTGCATGTCACTTGCGAAACTTTGGAGGAGTGAGAGAATATTCTTTTTCTAGGTATTTCGCGTATAAAATAAAAGGCAGCGAACACAATTGCGTTCGCTGCCTTTTTGCGTGTTAGCGATTTATTTTATCAAATTTCAGGTTCAATTAATCCATAGGTTCCGTCGTGCCGCTTGTACAAAACGTTTATCATTTGTGCCTGAATATTGAAGAAAACGAAGAAGCTATTGTGTCCTAGAAGTTCCATTTGCTCGATCGCTTCCCATTCATCCATAGGAGTAAGTTTGAATTCTTTGCGACGCACGATAACAGGTTCTTCTTCATCTTCGTCTTCAAAAGTTTCTACAATTTCTACATCTCTATCTTTCTTCCAACGCTCGTTGCGTTTCCCCTTATAGCGTTTAATACGTCTTTTTATAGTTTCTAAAGCAAGATTGACAGCTCCAAAAATATCCTCGTCTCGTTCTTCGGAGCGCAAGATAAATCCTTTGCCGCGGGCAGTAATTTGAGCGACTGCACGCTCTTTGGCGCTTCGGGCATTGGTCGAAGCTAAATCAACACGAACTTCATTTATGTCTTCCAAATAACGATCCAATTTGGAGACTTTCTTAAAGACATATTCATTTATACGATCTGTTACTTCCAAATCACGGCTAAAAATCTTAACTTCTGCTGTCATAAGTACCTCCGTAATATAGAGTTAGCGATCTGTTCATTTTCTCTTTTGAGAGCGAACAGCACGCGCGAGCGTAAGCCCATAAACCTGTCTAGCATTTGCACGTCGAAGGGCATCTGCACAAGCATCAAGCGTGGAGCCAGTGGTAGTCACATCATCAATTACCAATACAGATTTTCCTGAAACAATTTCAGGGATTGCCTTGAAAGCTCCGGCCACATTTTCTCGGCGTTCAAGGATAGATAATTCCACTTGGCTGCGGGTTTCTCGAACCCGTTGCAAAGCTTTGGGAATGTGCGGTATACCCACGCTCCAGGCAAATGGGCGAGCCAAAAGCATAGCCTGATTATACCCTCGTTTCTTGAATCGTTCCATCCCCAAAGGAACCGGGACAACTAGGTCTACTTTCCAATCTGTGCTTGAAAAGACTTTGCACAAAAAATTTGCCATCACCTCCCCTAAGCCTAAATTTCGTTCGTATTTCAAAGCGTGAAGAGCCTTTTGGACTTGGCCCTCAAACACTGCCCATGACCGAATAGCAGCATATTGTGGACGATGTTGCCGACAGCGTTCGCAGAGGTTCCAAGACGTATCGTCAGGCAGCTGATCTCCGCATAGCGAGCATATAGGTTCTTTAATTTCAGTGACTTGATTTATACAAGATTCGCACCATCTATCCCCCCATTTTTCACATCCCACACAACGAGGCGGAAAAAAGAAATCAACTATTTTCCACCCGTATCTATACAAACGAGAATGCACGGCGGTTCTCCCTGAAGAATCTAGTGAAGGCTACCTGATGATGTTCCTCGAAATGGCTAGATGGATCTCTTTTTGTTCAATTATGAACACGTTCTAGAAAATGTCTAATTATAACTGCTCAGCCCACCATTGAAATGTCACTGTGAGGGGCATTTTTTACCCCGAAGCAGTCTCCCAGACGCTCTAGGAGATTGCTTCAGCGGGAAAACACCGCTTCGCAATGACATGCCTGAGTAGTTACGTCAAATTTAATGTATTTGAGATAAATGCTAAACTTGCTATTTGGTATTTTTCTGATAAGTTCTGTTTTTCGATGTTTATAGAAAGTCTGATAAAACAGAATTTTTCAAAAGCAAACCCGCAGGCCCAAGAAGAATAATCATCAAGGAAGGAAAAATCAACAGAGCCATCGGGAATAGCATCTGCACAGGAGCTTTGTGCGCCTTTTCTTCTGCTATCTGCCGCCGTTTCACTCGCATCTGATCAGACTGTATCTTTAATACTTTTCCCATACTAACGCCCAGTTTATCGCTTTGAATAATGGCGGCTACAAAACTTGTCACCTCTGAAATACCAATTCTATCAGACATATTCCGCAGTGCTTCTCGGCGCAGTTTTCCAAGTTGTATCTCACGCAAAACAACCGCGAACTCATCAGCTAACTCATCTTCCCATTTTTCAGCTACTTTTGCCATAGCAGCATCAAATCCCAGGCCAGCTTGAACGCAAATTGTCAAAAGGTCTAAAGCGTCAGGTAATGCTTTGCGTATTTCAGCTTGCCGTCCATTAATTTTGCTCTGCAACAAAAGCTGTGGCAGGTAAAACCCTATCAAGGAAAATATGATGGTAATCAATAGCTTTCGTCCCCAAGTCCAATTTAGAGAGCTAATAGAAAAAAGAAAGAGCAACAAAACAGCAATACCACCACCAGCTATGAACCGCGCAGCCCAGAACATCATTGGATCTAATCCTTTAGGGCTTCCAGCAAGTTTTAACTTACCTTCTGTTTGCTCCATAACGCTCTGTGGAGCAAAACGAGCGGTCAATTCGCCTATGTTTCGGATCAAGGGTATAATAACGCGCTCGCTCAATGACTGCGAAAGCTCGATCTCTTCGAGAGTAACTTCTTCACCACGAGAAGCATATTCAAGCATACGAGCCTCAAGTGGATCTTCCTCTTTATCTTTGTCGCGGATACCCACGTAAATTAGAGCAGCAGCTCCTCCAATCACGACCGCGCTAATAAGAACCCAAATAAGAGTGCTCATGTTAAAATCTCCATTGCAAAATTATACTTCAATATCAGCTATCCGCGTCATGATGAAATAGCCAATGCCGACCAGAACACCCGCAATACCCAACATGATAAGCCCGCATATTAAGTTTCTAGGTTCAAAAAATTGCATCATATATTCTTGATTTATAAACCACAAAATGGCCGCCAAAATGAACGGTAGTGCAGACAAAAATCGTCCCGAATACATTACTTGGGAGACAAGCACTTTAATCTCGCCTTTGATTCGGATTCTTTCTCGGATTGTGTATGATATAGTGTCTAAGATTTCCGCCAAATTACCACCGACTTCTCGTTGGACGTTAATAGCGGTATTAATCAAATCCAGATCATCACTAGGTATCCGCCGATGCAAGTTCTCAAGTGCCGCTTCCATTGGCAAGCCAAGTTGCATCTCCTGCACAACACGATGAAACTCTTCGGAAATAGGGGGAGGCAATTCCTGGCTAACCGCTTCCAAAGCTTGAATAGTAGAATAACCAGCCCGCAGACCATTCACAACCAGATTCAACATGTCGGGCAATTGGTCACTAAAGGCTTTCAAACGCGCCCCTCGTTGTCGCTTAACGTAAATGCTGGGAATCATTAAACCGATAATAACTCCAATCCCGGCCGAGACTGGCGATTTCTGACCAAAAAACCAAGCCACAAAGCCCGCGCCAAAAGCGAGTATCACCATCAAGGCCAGGTATTCCGCTGGACGCAATTTCAAATTCGCTTGAGCCAATTTAGTGGCAACTTTGTCTCCCCACTTAGACCCCTGCAGGCGTCTATCTAGCCATTCGGTCATCTTAGAGGGTTGTTCATCAGTTTCTTCTTCTTGAGATACAAATTCTTCTTCCGCGTAGTGTTCAATCCTTTCATCCAGTAAAGATTGCTTCCCGCGAATCTCAACAACAAGCCCCACTATCAATAAAATAGCCACTAATCCGCCCCCCAAGAATAAAATGGTTGTGGTCATAAGATATACCTTTAATTGCCGTAATCACGCTTATCTTTGTCGTCTTCTACTAAAGAGAGAAGGCGGTAAATGAATTCCGGCTGCTTCAATTCTATCAAGGATATTCGGACGCAAGCCGGTTGAGCGCACACCACCTAAAATTTTACCTTCTTCAATACCAGTTTGTTCAAACACGAACAAATCAGTCATTGTGATTATATCCCCTTCCATGCCGACAACCTCAGTAATGCTAACCACTTTCCGAGACCCATCACGGAAACGTTCTAGGTGGACTATGATATCAACTGCTGAGGAAATCTGTTCTCTAATAGCGCGAATTGGTAATTCCATTCCGGCCATCAAAGCCATGGTCTCGATTCTTGATATGGTGTCACGCGGGCCATTAGAGTGGGCTGTTGTCAGAGAGCCATCGTGACCAGTGTTCATGGCCTGGAGCATATCTATTGCTTCTGCACCACGAATCTCGCCAACGATAATTCGGTCTGGGCGCATACGCAAAGTGTTCACAACCAAGTCGCGAATAGTCACTTCCCCTCTTCCTTCAATATTAGCGGGGCGAGACTCTAGAGTAACTACGTGGTCCTGACGCAATTGGAGTTCAGCTGCATTCTCAACTGTAATAATCCGTTCATCAGAAGGAATAAATTGTGAGAGGACATTCAGGAATGTGGTCTTACCAGAACCAGTTCCACCGGAAACTACCATATTTACACGGGCCTCAACGGCAGCTTTAAGGAATTGCAAAGGTTCGGGAGTAATTGTTCCAAATCCGAGCAATTGTTCGGCAGTGATAGGATCTTCTGAAAATTTACGGATTGTGATCACAGGCCCTACAAGAGAGATGGGGGGAATAACAGCATTAACACGGGAGCCGTCTGGTAACCGAGCGTCTACATAAGGGCTAGATTCATCGATACGTCTTCCCAAAGGAGATACAATTCGGTCAATGATTCGCATTACGTGCTCATCGCTCTCAAATGATACTTGCGCGCGCTTAATTTTTCCTTTCTGCTCAATGTAAATGTTTTTGGCGCCGTTTACCATCACTTCGGTGATAGTGTTGTTTCCCAACAGGGGTTGCAGAGGGCCAAATCCAAGTATTTCTGCTGCAATTTGCTCAAAGAGGCGATGTTTTTCTTGACGAGAAAGCACGATGCTTTCTTCTGATAAGATTTGTTCAAATAACTCTCTAATTGTATTTCGAACCGTTTCTACTTCGGTGATGTCAAGAGAAGGGTCAAGCTCGGCTAAGAGTCTATTCTGAACTCGGCTCTTCAAGTCAGAATAAGTGTCTCGTTGCGCATCTCCTCGGGGAGGAGCAACTCGTCTGGCTTGGAGAGAACCAAGCCGAGACCCATCCGGTTGTCGACCGCCATCGTCATTTGAATCTTTACCTTGTTCTATTCTCCTAAGAAGAGACATTTTCTCACTTTCCTAAAATCCACTAATAAAGATTGGAATTTGCATTCATCCTTCAAGTTGTCCAATATCATCAAATTCTGCCAAACTTTCTCGTATAACTTCGGTTAGCTTCAACATTCCTTCGCCAACAGTACGTGCTTTTTTTACGTCCATCATAAATGGAACCCCTCGGTTCACCGAAGGTATTACAACGCGCGGATCTTCTGGAATCACGACAGTAATTGCTTGATTTAAATTTTCGCCCACTCTTTCAGCGGTGATCGCTATTCTCTTATCGTAACGGCTCATAACTAGCACAATCCGCTTTTTGTTGATTCCAAGAGCTTCCAATAAGCCAAGCATAATTCGTGAATTATTGATAGCGGGAATCCCTTGTGTGGTCAAAAGAACAAACACATCACTATTTTCAATTGTTTCTAGGGTAATGTCTGAAAGTCCAGAAGCAGTATCAACAATGACGTAAGTATAGAGTCTTTTGAGGTAATTTAATACTTTCGCAAATTGCTTCCCATCAACCGTCTCTGCATCTTCTGGATGAGAGGGTGCGGCTAAAATATCAACCCCAGAAGCGTTATGGTGAATCATCACCTCTCCAAAGATATCTGGGTCTAACTCATCTGCTCTGGGAGTCAAATCTACAACACTGTTTCGACTTCGTTCATTGAAAAATACAGCCACATCGCCAAATTGCAGACTGGCATCTACAAGTGCGACCGGGGTTTCTGCATTTTGCAAAGCTACCGCTAAGTTAGCCGCTACAGTAGTAGTTCCAACGCCACCTTTGGGGCTAAAAATAGTGATAATATTTCCATTAGAACCCGATTGCATTGCAATGCTTGACGCATCTAGCCGCCCAGTTTGTACAGCAACTTGCCGTGATATTTTTTCTTTCTCGAGCTGGGCTCGTTGCCCAGCTCGTCTAATAGCTGAAACTAGCTCATCGCCCTTGGGAGGTTTGGTGAGAAAGTCGCGTGCGCCTGCCAACATGGCTCTACGCATGTAATTAGCATCACCTTGAACTGAGAGAATAACAATCTGGGTACAAGGGAACTTCTCTTGGATTATCTCAGTGGCTCTAATGCCGTCTATATCTGGCATGTTTATATCCATTAGCACCACATCTGGCTGAAGCGTTCCTACCATCTTTATTCCTTCTCGCCCAGCCCGAGCGGTGCCTAGGACTTCAATATCGCTTTCAAATTGCAATAGCTTACTTAGCCCTTGGCGGGTCTCTGCAACGTCGTCAACTATGATTATCGTAAATTTTTCTTTTGGCATGTTTTATTGTTGTGGAGTTGGAGTAGGTTGTTTCTCTGTAGGCAGCTCTACTTCGTCTAATCGCGGAGCAAAACCATAAGGCAATTTAGCGGGCACGGGGATAGAATAACTATCCAAGAAGTATTGCATTGTAACTGTTTGGGTGTCAAGCACTGTATCATCACCTGCCGAACGAAGGGCCAGTGTTAAATCCACACCACTATTTAATAAGTAGGTGAGGTTGATGGCTTCTTGAGAAGTAACGATCAAAGTAATAAGATCAGGAGCTTCTGGTTTTTCTGGTTCTATTGCACCTGTTTCATTACTTCCTACTAGTTGGGCTTCTGCAGGAATTGTTGTTGGTGTTGCTTCAACGCCAGGCACTTCTTCAACTTCAGCCCATGGGAATTCGCCCACATGTAAAACTTGCGCGCGGGGGATAATGATTTGCACAGCTAAACGAGACCGTTGTGCCTCTGAGGGAGTGGTGTAGAATGCTTCATCTGCGTTGGCATCATCAACCCGTCCCCCTGTAACACTCTTTTGTTCTAGCAAAAGCTCTTTCCATAAATCAAGAAACGCCACAGCTAGAGCAGCATCCTCGCCTTCACCGCCCATACCTAAAATACTCGTTGGGGCGTAAGTCAACATAGATGCGTTAGGAAGAATAGTATTAGGGAAAATGGTCTGAAACTCGCTGTCAATATCGACAAATTCCATAGAGGCCATAACCATCACATCATCTCCGGGCTTTAACGCATACGCTACACTAGAAAGCCGGTTTATGGGAATTGTCATAGCAACCATGCCTTTAGGAATCGACAAGGAGGCTAATGAACCTCTGGCCGAAAGTTGTGTCGCGCTATCTGCTAACATGTTCACAGTCAGTGGAATGCCGCTATCAAGGTCAAATCGAGCTTGATAGCCAACAACTTCAGCTATATCGCTAAACATGCCTTCAATGAATAAGTCTTGAGCTATAGGAATAGTTCCCAAAACCGTTTCGTCTAAAACTGTGCCGAGAGGTGTTTTCTGGGTAATTACCACAACATTAACAGTAACGGGAGTAGCCACCGGCTGATTAGCCGAATCCGATTTGCCGCCTGAAAAATATCTTTGATAAGCAACAACCCCTCCCGCTCCCAATAAAATAACGATCAAAATCAAATATAGAGCAACTCGTCCACGGCGCATAGGAACCTCCTAATAGATTCAATATTCTCTTGATTATTAGCATTTTACCTCAAAACCCCAAGTTTAACATCAATATCGTTGAAATAGTGCTAAAGCTAAGAACGATTGACCAAGGCCAAAAGAATGCCCTTATCTTTACTAATAAATTAGCCACATGATGTTAAGTTTATATCACTAACTTATTTGATTATATCATCGTTTACCTTCTGTGAAAATTATATACGGCCTGAACTATCAGAATTATAATTTTTGCTGGATAGCAAGAGGTACAAAAAAACATTCCTTTGCCAAAGGCACGCGTCTAGTGAGAGTAACATATCTACGCTTGCGGTGCTAAAAGCAGTAAGTGGTGTCATTGTGCTGGTTACAAATAAGTAGAGCCTCGCCCTTCTTGGGCGAGGCTCTACTAGTAACATTTAAAAGGCAGCTACTCGCCTAGAACATAAAAGTTCCACTAAATATTATCAATAATATTCTGGAAGATATTGCCGATAGCAGGCCCAAGAACAGCGAGGATAACGATCACAACAACAGCTACTAATACAAGAATCAACGCATACTCTACTAGACCTTGGCCTTTTTCTTTCGGTGCAAATAACATGGTTTTTACCTCCTTTGTCTAAGATTTCCGTTTGGGCGTATGCAATCCCAAGTGGATTGCCATAATTATACACAAGCCCTATAAAAAAAGCAACACTCCAAAAAGCCAATCCTTAACAATTATGCAAAGACGTCTCCCCCTACTTCGCCGGCTGGTAATTGGAATGCTATCCGTGTCCCTTGGCCAGCTACGCTATCAATTGTCATGTGCCCGCCAAGTATATCAACCCGATCATTGATGACTTTAAGCCCCATGCTGTTTTCCATTGCCTGTTCAACGTCAAATCCTTCTCCATTATCTTCTACACTTACTTTTACATCGGTCTCAGTAATATCAACTTGGACTTGAATTTGATTTCCGTGGCTATGTCGGCTCGCGTTACTTAATAGTTCCTGGATAGCTCGGAATATCATTACTTCTACGTATCTCTCTAATCTGCGTTCCGTTCCCAGTGGGGCGAATTCAATATTGCAGTCAACTTGACGTTGGTAGGCTTCTACGTAATGCCGCAAAGTGGGAATGATGCCCAAGTCATCCAACATCATTGGGCGCAATTCAAAAATGAAGTCGCGTACTTTTTGGAAGGTAATGCCTGCCGCTTCTTTCAGCGCATCCAGTTCGGCCCGCGCTTGGTCTATATCTCTCTCGAAATAGCGTTGAGCGATTTCAGCTTGCAAAATGAAGTTAGACAGGGCTTGAGCGGGGCCATCGTGCATCTTACGAGAGAGTCGTTGACGTTCAGATTCTTGGGCTTGAATGACAGACTCAATTAGCTCTATAGCGCCTGCGTTTTTCCCGCCCCATTCGGCAATGGGAATATCCTCTAATTTTCCCAAAATCATCTCAACTTGTTCAACATAAACTTGTAAATGAACTTGTTCGCTTTGCAATTTTTCCATTTGCCCCCGCATGACAAACAAGCGTTGTTGCGCATCTAAAGCAGCATCATAAGTTTCTCGAATATCATCGCGAGGCACATCATTAAAAGATGTCCTTATTTTTCGAAGACGTGCCGTAACAGAAACATTGCGCTGAGACAGCTTATCAACCTCTCTTTGACTTTGTTGAAGTTTTCGAGAAATGTTTTCAAGCTCTCTATTGGCCTGAGATAATTCTGTTTGCATACTTTCTTTTAGAGAAAGCAAAGTTCCCTTGCTATCATTTTCATTTTTTTGCGCCATGTTTGTTTCTCCTAAAGTGTAGTTTGTTTTGCAATTGTGAGTATAGCACAGTAAACCATTGCAAGCAAATAATTGAGGATTCTGGTGTGCGTGTTCTTCAAAGCAGGTATCCAGCCCTGTAAGGAAGCACTTCGTTTGGGTAACGGGAAAACCCCAATTTCCTAGCAGTTTCATCTCGTTTGGGGACAGAAATATCGCCAGTGGCATTTGGCATCCGTTAGATGGGCTGGGAAACGTCTGGTTATTCTAGAAGAGCCGCATTGTGTTATTACTCCAATACCAAACGAGCAGGGCGTACTATCCACCATTTTATCCAATATAGGCCAAAGAGCAAAAAGGCAGGAAATGGGATGAACATAATTGGGTCTTGCGCCAGTTGGGAGGTATAGTTTAGAGATAAACTCCACAAGCCAAGCAACAAGATGAGAATGGCAGTCAGGGCTATCCAATTCCCGTGTTTTTTCCAACGTTTATCCCAGCCCGATAATATTAAAACAAGGGCGGGGAAAAGGAAGATGAAGTTTCCAGGGTTTGTTGGAATACCTATCCATTGGCTAACGACTAGGGTTAGGGAGGCTGTCCAAAGGAACCATGTGAAATCTTTTTGGCGAGCGGACCACCATTCCCAGAAAAGGATTAGGCCAAACAAGATGGTGATGCCCCATTTTAGTTGAGTCGCTATTCCGGGCATCCAGCCGCCGAGGACTTCCCCTAGGGTTCCGGCTGGGTTATAAGCGGCACTACGTATTACTTCCCAAATGTTTTGCGTAATCCAATTGGGGATGAAGAATATGCCTAAAACTATTAATGCGGCTAAGCTCCCGAAGAACCAGCCAATTATTTTCCAGCGGCGTTGAGAGACGCTCCAAAAAAGGATAAATAGAATGATAACGAACACTAGTTGAGGGTTGATGGTTGAATAAGCTAACAGAAAGCCAGCTATTTCATCTCTTCCGTTCCGAATGGCTAGAAACGCCCCTGTAAGAAGCAACCCAATTATAATGACGGCGTTACCGTTTATTACGGCTCGAGCTGCATGATACCAAAGCAAGGTGAAAATGAAATAAACGGTTAAGAGCCATACTGGGGGCCGCCATTTAACAAGGGAAAGGCTCAGAAGAGAAATTATTATTAAAGAAATTTCAAGAACGGTCATCCAAACAGCGCGTGCCAAGGTGTAGTCGGCAATGAATGCAAAGGGAGCAAAGAGCAATTCCGAGTATAAAGGGTAAGTTACGCGATTCTCGTTTTGCCCTTGGGCTGCGGGATGTCCCAAAACGATATTTTGGGCGCGAAGCGCTACTTCTTCGCTGTATGGGCTAATACCATCAAAAATAAATGCTCGCGCTCCTATCCAATGCGGCAAAAAGTCGTTTCCGCCTGGATTCCGCGCTGAGAAACGGTAATTACCCCAGAGTAACCCACCCACAGCAGTCAAGATTAAGATGCTGAGAATAATCCAATTTATCGGAGATGATTTGTATGCAATGGTCAATTTAACGCCTTCTTAAGAGCAAAACATAAATAGTGAGGCTCTTGTGTAATATTTGTTCAAAAAAGCAAGATAAATTTTACGTTACGGAAAGTAGCGCGACATTTATGCCGCCCTTGCACATCTTTTACAAATGAGCCAATAGCAACAAACGAGATGTACACGTAAATTGCGAAAACTCACCCTATTTTATCAGGTACAAGGCCTTCGGGGTGAACCATTTTGGTACCCTGCCAAAACCGAAGCCCTAATACAATAAGCAAAAATGTTCGCAGAGGAATAAGCACCCATAAACTCCAAAAATATCCGCGTGAGAGCAATAGAGGCCATTCTAACAAACTTATCAAAACCAAAATTACGGCCATTAGCACGCCTTCTCTATCGGGAATGACGAGGAGCGTCAAAGGCAGCAAATAAAGCACCCATTGAGGACTATAACCCGGTGACCACAGCAAGAAAACTGCGAAAGTGAAGCCCACAAAAGCTATCGCTTGGCGTTTATCAGTCAAATCGGCGCGAAGAAATCCCCATAACCCTAAACCCGCGAAAAACGCCAACGTTAGCCAGCTGGGGATGCGCGGAGATGCTCCAGACATTTGGCGGATGGTAGATGGCAAAGCGCGGTCAACATCCGCACCAAAGTTACCTGTGTGAAGATTACCATCAATCAATGCCCATACCGTTTCCCAAGAACCTTTTTTGCCCTGTGAAATTAAAGACGCTGTTGTCATTTTTGGGGATGAAAAATACAATCCGCCCCAAACGAGGGCTGCCATCCCCAGCGTGATGACAGTTATTTTCAAGGGCCGGCGCGGGGAGCGTATCTTCCAAACGGTTGCCAACGTCAAGGCTGGGAACCACTTTATAAGTGCGCCAAGAGCCAAAATAACGCCAATTTTCAGGTCTGTCCATTTGCTTGCTGAAACCTCGGATTTCTGAGGTTCATGGATGTCAAAATATCTCACCAAATAATAAATAGCCGCCATCAAAGCAAGAACGGCTAAAGGATCAAAATATCCCCATCCATAAAACAGCCCAATGAGCAGAGCAAAATAAATCCATTCGCGCCGCCGCGCTTGCTCTTCAGCAAAGATTTGCCGAGCTATGCGCGAGAAATAGTATAAGCTGCCAGCCTGAGCAATAGAAAACAAAAAAGCTAATAAATATTCGTAAGCATGTTGCCGGCCACCAACTAATTGATACACAAGCGAAGATAAAAAGGGAAATATCGGTGGGAATTCTGTCCAATAATCAACAAAGGGAATACCGAGGCTGGCCTGGTGATAAAAATTCCAATAGTCCCCATAGCCTCTGAGACCTTCCAGCGAGAGAGAAAGGAATAGCAGCAATCGAGCCAACAAAAATAGCCCAGGAATAAGCAAGTGTTCAGATTTTTTAGCATTTTTAGACATTCCAACTCCATTCCGAGCCGTCCAATCTGTTCATACAGTTCAGCTTCACAAACAGCCTATGCCTTTTGTTTTTTTATTTAACTGGATTTTCATAGACATCAATTTCTCCAGACTGAAATACCAACGTCCATTTCTTAACATCTGCAATCATGGCTTCCACTTCGGGCATATTCGCCGCAGCCCAATTACGCCAGACAGGATCAATAACCACGTACCGCGCTTGGGTATAACGCGGGTCAAAAGCAAATCGCTCCAGAGGGATATCAGCGGGGAAATGTTTCGTAGCTTTTCCCTCCGCCGCAATAGCCATGAGCTAGTTGGCGAGAGGCTAATTATCAAAAAAACACTAAGTATCCGTAATTAAATAAGCGAGTGTATCCTAGTTTCAGTCTCAGTATTTGCATGTGACACATAGTCACTTCTCAAACACCACAGCCAAATCATCTTCATAAACCAATTCTTTTTCGGGAAGACAACTTGCTACAAAGCTTCGCGGTACATTATTCTCAAGCCCCATTTAGATGTACAAACGTACCTACAAGGAATTTCTTTCATCGTTACAGATAATTCATCATGTAAAACCATCTTGCCCACATCATACACCAAACAGGCAAAAATACCCATATCGGCAATGTTGCTACAGCAAGTAATGGGGCAATTAAAGATTGAACTGCTGCATATGGAAACAGAAATGGTGAGACAAACATCCGATACCGTTTATCTTTAGCAAAAAGCATAGGTATTGCAATTATCCCTAATGGCCAGTAACTCCAATTCCATTTATTTACATTGAATTGAAATAATGGTCCCATGGCTTCTTTGCCGGTTATAGAAAAAGGCCACCCCCAGATTGCCCACGCAGTACCCAAAAGAAAAACGATAACTAATAATGAAAAAGGTTGTTTATAGATTGCGTAAACACCTGCACCTAAATTGGATTGTGGTTTTGATAACATAAAACCTACCGCAAAATATGATGACAAAAGATAAGCCATCAACATTATTCCATCAATTTGCCCCATAAACAAATTCCACAAAACTGGAGGACTAAAAATCACCATCAACAAATGAATTAGCGAAAGTCTTAGCATTTTTCCTAATTTAATGATCACTAATACAGCCATAAACTCCAATGCAATCACACTTCCGTAAGGGCCAAGTAACCGCAATGGTTGCAACAAAACAAATAGCCATGGCAAATTAAAAACACCGTATTGCACAATCCAAGGATTTTGAAGTTGCGGCCAAAAATAAGTCAACCAATCATAGAACATAAAAAGGCATCATCCATCTTTCTCATACCACATCCATAATCACTTCTCAAACACCACAGCCAAATCGTCCTCATAAACCAATTCCCAACCCGCTTCGGAGAAACGACTTAACGCGAAATCGCTGGTTGGCACAAGAACCAAGCGAACATTATACTTTTTTAAGATGTCTTGCCAAGCGGCATTGCCCTGCATCACGCTTAAATACTCACCCAACACCTCATCCCCGTACAAATCTGTGCGGCCATCAACAAAAACGGGATAATCGCGCAGGTGCCAAACTAGGTAGCCGCCCCAATTATAGTCGTTGAACATGTTCCTCTCTGGCCGATTCTCGTCAATCCACGCCACCGCGTCAACGGGGAAGATTTGTTTTTCTGCTTGATGAACAAACTCCGGTTCGGTCACTTGGATAAGTTTGACGATAGCGGCAAAACTTAAAAGAACAAGAATAGCGACGTTAATGCTCTGCTGGAGGGTGGGGTTGATGTTTTGCTCTGAGCGTGCGCCAAATTTGGATATTTTATTAACCCAGGGATATTGACGGGCGAGCCGCTCTTTCCAAGCGGGGAACAAATTTGCGAGGTGGCGGGCCAGTACAGGCGCGGTGACCAAAGCAAAAGGCCCGTAGTTTCGGCGTGAAACCAGTGCCAAGTAAGCGAAAACGCTCACACTGGCGAGGTCGCTGCCATCCAGCCGGCGTTTGGAGATGCCAACCGAAGCAAAAGTGAGCAGTAACAGCCAAAGCAATGGCTGCTGGGCGAGTTGATGAAAATCGGGTGAAGCCCATTCAGAGATGAGGCTTTGTAAAACATTGACGCCCACGGTGCGAAAGGGGATAAACCACACGTCCGGGCCGTTGGGATTGAGTACCACGACAAGGGATCCAGCCAACCCCCACAGTGCGAGCGTCCGTACCTGTTTCCAGGTCAGAACTTCCTCTCCATCCCAGCCCAACGCCCAATTGCAGACCTCCCCGCCAATCATCGTCCCCACAAGAATTAGCCCTAACACATACCCGCCATGCAAATTAGACCAAAGTATAAAAATAGGTATCAGCCATCCCAGGCGATTTTTGCCGCGCCATTTGTAAAGGTACAGCAAATATCCAACGAGAGCAAACATTACTAGAGAGGTAGTTTGCGGGCGGGGGGACCAAACCACAGACGAAACCAGCGCGGCTAAGACAACGACCACCGCGCGGAGAATGAAATTACCTTCTATTTGAAGGTAGAGCAACCCCATGCTCAACACTGCTAAAAGAGCCACTCCCGCGCTAATAGCCCGATAGCTTCCAATTTGATAGAGGAGATATAAGCCAACCTGTGAGAGCCAACCATGATATGTCCATGTTGTCCCCTGACGAGTATACGAAAACGAATCTATGGCAGATACTTCACCTGTCTGCCAAGTGGTTTCGCCATCACGCAAATGCCACCACATATCGCCGTCTAAAGGAGTGCGGGCGGCCATGGCAAAAACCGAAATTAGTACCACGGCTAAGAACAAACGCTCTACGGTAAACCAAGGTTTGGTTTTAGGGATTTTAGTACTATTCATAATTATCGCCTTGAATCGTCCAATGGGATGAATTGCAATTTAACGTTTTTAGGGTTGACGGAAATTAAAAGTATCAGGTCTTGGGGAGTGTCGCCAATACCGGTTGTGATGGTTGTTAAGTCGGCCTCTTGATATTTTTCGATCTGCGGGGTCAAATTTCCACCCCACGCTCCTACGTCTCCTGCAAATAAGTAAATCGGCTTTTTCTGAGCTGCAGGCCAAAAAATATCTTCAAGTAATTCATTGTAATTATTAGCAAATATACACGCCCAACGATCATTTGGCAACTCAGATTGATTTGTGTTCAGCCGTTGAAATAAATTACTGTCGAAAAAAAGAACTTTGTGCATAAAAACAAAGATTTGAGTAATTTGCTCGTCTTGAACGGCTTGGTTTATAGTTGCTTCAAGAAAAGTTTTTTGCGTCCCTGAAATTTTACAGCCATCTTGTTCAGTGTCTAAAAAAAGATATTGCGCGGATCCATATTGAAACGTGAAAAATGTTCTCCCGTAGCGTTGTTCGTAGATATTTCGCTCTTCAACATCATGATTGCCAACAGCGTTAAATATTGGGAATGTTGTTTGGCTTAAAAATTGCTTTTCAAGAACTTCATAGTTTGCTTGGCTTGCGTGAGGAACTATATCTCCTAACAATATCATCATGCTGGGAGCGAGCGACTCAAAATAATCTTTGTTATCTAAGATAGTGGCAGCGGGATGTGAATCCTGAGGGCGATGACTCCCGTAAATGTGCCCAGCAACTATGAAGCGATATGATTCTGACGCCGGTTGCGCCAAAACGCGCTCATTTAGGCTCACCGCGTTAGGGTCTACAAAGAATTCTTGAGATATTTGGCTTAACGCTTGTTGCTGGTTCGAGGACGTTTGGCATGACGCCAAAATAAGAATTGTGGCAAAGAAGCAAAGCGTTTTCCTTTTACGCAGCCAAGAAACGTTCACCTTTAATTTCCTAAAATTCCTAAATCATATAGCAAACCAACGTCAAAATCTTGGGATTCCACAATGCTCTCATCAATAATGATTATGCTGCCGGTCTGTGCCAAGGCATAAGTTTCTGTATTTTGCACACTAAGTTCTTTGGCAATAATTTCTGCTGGCCCGTATTCGGATTTTTTGATATATGCCGCCAAAGCCGCGTGTTCTGCCGCGATAATCTCGCTTTGAATAATGAATACGGTAGATAAATCTTTGCTGGCGATGCCGATACCCACCGATTCTATTGTCAGCGCCAGGGCATGAATTTCGCTCTGCTCCCCGGCGGAGAGAGCTTTATCGGCGATATTTACAAACTTAGATCGCTCAATTTTCAGGACGGAGCCGCTGATGTCTACCGCGTCTCCGCCAATATCATGGAAACTACATTCCACAATTTCGCCGTGCGTAAAATCTCCATCAAAGGCATCAGAGACCAAGCCGCCAAATTCTGAAAACTCAATCTTATATTCGCTTCGGATAATGTTAAGAGCATCTTCCGCCATTGACCCAGTAATAGCGACCGCGGTCAAGTGAACAGGACTCTCGTAAAAGGTGATTCCGCCCGTTAGCATCCACCCAGAACGCTCACTGCCTGCCGTGTTTTCTATCCGCGCGTATTCCCAAGATGAGGCGTTATCAGCGCCCAGCACAACCACCCCTCCCCAAGACTCTTGCTGCGATGTAAGCGTGACGGGTTTTTCTTCCGTGCCGAGAATTGTCACCGAAGCAGTGCTTATCAGCAGGGCACCTCGCTCAAAGCGCAGGGTTGTTCCGGGGGGGATGGTTAATGGCACACCCTCTGGCAAAACCAAATCCCCGGCCACGTCCCAATCGCCAGACTCTACACGCAAACTTTCTCCACCGCCAGCAAGCGATAAATAATGATGCAAAGCTAAGGCTTCTGTTATAGAGGGAGCGTTTGGCCTAGCACCCTGCGAGAGAACGGGCGAGGACGCGTAATTTAGCAGCGGAATTTCGTGTAACTCATCCAGACCTAATATGCGAACCATCGCATAAACATCAAACTCTGCGTTCTCTGAAACAACGTCTAAGCCATTAGGAAAATGAACCACAAAACTCGCCGCCGATAAAGATTCCCGCTCTCCCATTGGCCCTTGCCGCAGGGTGGGAACAATCTTATCGGGGAGGATGTATTTCTCGGTTGAGGCTGTAATCATCTCTCTCTTGGCCGGTATCGGTTGCCCAGACACCTTAAAACCGATCACCTCAACAGGCAACACCATTAAATTGCTAATATCAAACCTCAAATAATCGCCCCCTTCGCCCACAGGAAATGAGGTAAATTCATAAACTCCTCGTACCTCCTGAACAGGACGTAATTGTTCACTCAGCATCAATCTCCGATCTTCCAAATCGTCCCAAGGAGGTTCTAAAACATCGCCAGAATATTCCCAATCCAAAGCTGAACGCAAAAAGTCAAATTCTTCTCGCAACTGGCTTTGAATAGGTTCTAAATATTCCTCTCTTGTAACGCGCTCTAGTTCCCGAACGTAAGCCTCTTGAATGGCCGCGTCATCAAAAAGTTGGTCGTCCGCAAAGGGATAAGCCACGCCATCTCGCATCCACCAATCATCTAGGGGAATAGCGTCATACGCAATCGGCTCCAGCAGACCTGTCACCGGATTATAGTAAAAACGGATATTATGCCAGCGAGTGGTATGCCCCGCGCCCCATAAATCGCTCAAAGCGTAAAAACGCCCCATCAATTCCACGTCAAAGACGCTAGAAGCTGGCAATTCCCCGCGCTGGAACGTTTGAAGCAGGCCCACAGCCATCCTCGCCTGAGCAGATAAAGCGGGGTCATCCTTTACGTGTCCGCTTCGGAAAACGCTCACCTCAGAGGTGTTCATATCCGTGATTTGAAAAAAGCCGGCGAAAATAGCCTCATCAAGAATCGCATTTCCGCCCGCCTCCATGAAGTTCGCTGTATTCTCCCACATGGGATCTTCTTCAAAGCGCAGAATAACACCCGGACGCCGCCCCTGGGATTCTAGCAATTCGTCTGAGAAACTCTCTTCAAGCGCGTAAACACCTTTTACATCCCCGTTAAAAACCACATTTACAAACTGATACCTGGGTGATAAGACACCTTCCCGTGCTAGATGTTGGTGAAAGGCCCACTCGTTTAAAAAGTTGCGCGTTTCAGGAGCTTGAATAGAAAAACGCCGCATGCCCTCTATTTGTCCCTTGTTTTCAACATGGATTCTATAAGACCATTTTTCGCTTTCCAAATGATCAACCCAATCCCCCTTAAGACGCATATCAACTTCAAGTGTCTCCCCATCCTTATAGCGGATTTGCGCGGGAACCATATCCTCGTCTGAAGTTAATAAAACGCCTATTCGCAAAGCTTCTTCGCGTTTCTCTAAAATCTTATAATAGCTTTCATACGGCATATCTATATACAACGTTGGCAAACCGTTTCGTCGATACGAACCAACTTTCACCACCAATCCCTGAGTAGTTTTAGCCCAAGCCTTATGTCCCCACAAAACCCAACTATAAAGCTGTCCAGAACTATGCGCGAATATTCCCAAGATAAACGCCAGCAATACCACCAAGCAAAAAGCTAACGCCCTGAAAAACCTGGAACGCAGCGCAAGACGCAAGTGAGAAATAAAACCAAAAGACTGTGATTTTTTAACTTCATTCTCAACCTGTGGCCTGGAAATCTTCATAAATTCAGCCCCCCAACAAATTGTTCTGCTCAACAAAACTAAGAGAACTGCCCGGAACTTGCGTTTTTAGAGCATCCATAATAGCAATCACTGTGTCTTGTTCTGTAATAGAAAGATAATAGGTAATACTCAAATTGCTCTGACGCGAATCTAAGCGTCTCAAATCCGCTTCGGGAACATGTTCCATCAAAACCCTATTAATCTCGGCAAATAATACTTCGTTCTCTTGTTCGGCGTCAACTTCAATGTTCAAATACATGCTATGGCTCTTCTTCCACCCTAGTTTTAACTTCTGTTGAATAAATAAATACCCAACAATAATAGCCACCGCCAACAAAGTGGGAATCTGTTGGTCAGCGCCCAGCCCCAATCCCAGGCCAATTGCCAAGAACAAAAAAATCAATTCCTCAGGGTCCTTTATAGCGGTACGAAAACGAACAATAGACAACGCGCCCACCAACCCCAAAGACAAAGCCAGTGATGATTTCACGACTGAAATAACCAAAATCACAATTAGGGTCAATATAGGCAATAAGGGAGCAAAGCTTGCCCGATTAGAAAGTGACCTTCCATAACGGGCGTAATACCAGGCAATGAGCAAAGACACCAGAATACCTAAACACAGATTCAATGCCAAAGAAGATAAAGAAAGAGGAGCCGGGGCTGTCAAATCCATAACATTCTCCTTAAATACACATTCTACCGAACAAAAATAATTGCCGTGGCATCCTCGTAGGCAACTTCCCAGGTCAATTCAGCCCGCAAGGCGTCACTCAAAGCCGAATCTACTGGCATAATCACCCAATCCACGCCATACTGCTCAAGAACATCCTCCCAGCCGTCACCCAGCGTAATCACACGCTCGTATTGGCGGGTGAGCGTCTCGCCGTAAAAGTCGGTCTGACCATCAATGAATACATTCTGCGCCGGCCATAGGCGGTACAGCAAATACCCGCCCCACGGAAAATAATTAAACATTTCTCCCTCTGGGGGATATTTCTCCACCCACGCCGCGGCCTGGACGGGAAAGGTGGTGCTAGAAAATTGGTTCCTCGATGAAGACATCGCCCCCTTGTGTAAGTCGGGGTGGTGACCAATATAAAACGTGAGTGCCACCCCCAAAACGACCAACACCATCCAGTAGCCGCGTCTCAGGTCAGCATCCACGCTCGAAATTCGCGCCTGCAAATTCTGGAACCACGTAAATTTCCTCTCTTGAATCACATCCCTGGCAAGAGCGGCCAAAATTGGCGCGGATAAAACAGCATAAAGCGGGATGTTGCGAGTGCTGTACAATCCCATAGCTGTCCACCCAGCCACAAGAAAGAGATGCGCCAAAGGCACACGTGACCGTCTAAGCCCCAGCAACAAAAGCGAAAGAGCAATTAAGCCCAAAAACGGCCACGTGCTCAAGCTATGAAAATTCGGAGGCAAATATTCCGCTGTGTGCCCCACCAAATAACTGTTTCGCACGTAACCCACGCTGGTCGCCCAAATATGCCATCCCGCCGGGTTCAAAAGTGACGCCGCCAAGGAGGCGGTTCCGCCTAGCAGCCAGGGTTTCCATCTCTGCCAAGACCCCCAGCCTTTTTCTAGCAATTCACCCGCCACATACATCCCCAAGAGCATAAAGCCGGCAATAAAAGCTCCGTGTAAATTGACCCAGAAAAGCATCAGCAAAGGAAGATTCCACCAACGCCCGCCTTGCCCTTGGCGTAATCGCTCCAATTGACCTGCCCAGAGAACCACAAATAAAATGGTGACCAAATGTGGGCGCGCCAGCCAATGCAAGCTAGAAGCCGCCGCCGCCGCTAGGGAAAAGCCAAGGGAGAGAAGCACGCCGCCGCTAAGTTTCAAGCTCTGGCGGTAAACGCCCAAAAAGGTGAGCGCGATGAGCAGAGCACAAACGAAAACCACCCCATCCAGAGCGGCAAGACGATAGAAAACGGCGAAAACCACTTGTACCAGCCATTCGTGCGGAGTCAAGGATTCTCCCGCCATGGTATGCGAAAACACGTCTTGGGTGGGGATTACGCTTTCTTGCAACATGTACTCCCCCAAAGTGAGATGCCTCCCTAAATCTCCATCTATGTTCATTAGACGCGGGCCAAGCGCGATTACACTAAAGAAAATAGCGATAAATAAAACATCCTCTAGGGATGGTAAGAGGTACTGCAAAAAACGCTCTACGCGAGACGTGCTCATTCTTCCTCCATTTTATGTTTACGGTCAAAATGCCATATTCCCCACAGGCTTGATAAAGCCAGAGCAACGCATGCCCACGCCCCAGGCGAGTTATCCCCGCGCAAGCGAGCGTGCAGCCACCAAAAATCGATTGTGTTCCGGCGCAAGAACTCGCTTTGGAGCAATTCTACCCCATTCTGAACACCCGCGCCCGCCAAAACAAGTTTTTCCATTTGGGAAGTTGCTGCCTTCCAGGTGTTTTTTTGACGATAGGCGGTTGCTAGCTCTAGTGCAGTAGGCCATTGTTTCGCTAAAGGAGATTTTTCAAGTTGATAAATAGTTTCTTTGTAGGCTTGGGCCTGGTTAGGGTTTTCGGCTAGTTGTGTTGTTAAATACCGGCTGTGATCAACTAAAATTGCGGGGAATTGGAGGAAAAAGCCCAATGCGAAGAGGCTCCAAAATATCAGACGGCGCCATTTTATTTGAGTGCTTTCTAAAAGGGCGCAGAGGGGCAAGTGGCTCACTATCACTACGGGTAACAAAAAACGCGGCCCCCAATTAAAGCCGCCTGTCCAAAAATTGTAAGGGGCGTAGAAAAGGAAAAATCCCAGCCACAAGCCAATGAGCAACCAAGTTTCGGCGCGGAAGCGTTTATAAAAGATTGCCAAGGCTGCCAGGCTGAGGAGGAGAAGCGGGGCATACAAAAATACGCCTTTGCCGGGACTAAATAACAAGCCGTATAATCCGTTTAAGATGGGTGTTGTCCAGGCTACTTCCGCGTACCCGGTCGTGAGCGGAGAGCCAAATCTTTGCCAATTATACAGCCCTGTTGCGCTCAAAGAAAGAAAGCCCGCCACCCCAAACGGGAGAACCGCTTGCCAGCGTTTTTCGGGGGGCGAAACGGCGACTATGTAAATAAACAAAGCGGGAATAGCTATGGCCGCGCTAAGCCGAAAGAGGAGCATAAGCCCCACGGCAGAGGCGGAAATCCACAGCCAGCGATTTTCGGTTGTCTGCCGCCAGCGGTAAGCGGCGTAGACCGCTCCTAGAAGGAGGAGCGCCGTGCTCGGTTGCGGGTAAAAGGTTTTTGTGTAAGGCCAAGCAAAGGATGAGAAAATAGCGCCCAGGGCTGCTACGCGGCTGGTGTTTCGCTGGTAGCCCAGCGTTTCGCCAAAGTGTGCTAACAACGCTCCCACCCCAGCTAGGGCAATGGCGTTTAGCCAGGAGACAGCTAGGCGCGCCGTGTCGGTCTTATTTTCGAAAATCGCTCCCCAAACGTTCCCAGCCAGGTAAAGCGGAATAGCCGCTAAGGATTGTCCCATGCCATATTTGGAGTAGGTTTGCCCGTCCCGCCCCGGAATGGCCGATGTGGTTTCTATAGATTCGTTCTGTCGGGGGAGAAAAAGCGGGGACTGCGTGCTGGGGATGGTTAACGATTCGCGTCCGACCGCTATCCCTTGCCCGTTGAGCAAATTTTGGGTGACGCGGTACATGGTCTCTTCGTCTCCGCCTACCAGGTGGCCGCCCGCGCTTAATATCAGCACCGAAAGCAGTAAACTCCAGAAAGCCCAATTAGAAAGTTTCTCCGATTTCAATTCTATAAACCTTTTGCGTTTAAATCTAACTCAGGGGGTCTTATTATTTCTGAAAGCGCGTAAAAAATGTGATAGTCACCAATTTCCTTTTCCTCCCAGGTAATTCCATGCGCGGTGAAGTTCTCACGCAGGGCGGCGTTGAGCGCGGGGTGATTGGTGGTGATGTAAGCAACTTCGTCCGCTTGCGCCACCATTTTGTCGTAGGGCGCGTACCGGTCATCGCGGGGAGTAAACCGAAAATCGCTGTGGTAAGGCAAGCGAGGAATGAAGATTAGTTCTTCTTGGGAAAGGAAGGCCAAGGGGTAAGCGACCCAATAATTGGTATAACCTCGGTTTATATTTTGCTCTTCGAGAAAAGCGATTAGATCATCCATGTAGTCGTGGTCAACCTGGGCTATGACGTCAAATTGGGTAGTGATGCCAGGGGGATATTTGCAGGCCATTTGAATTGTGCCGCCCAAATTAAAAACAAGAATCATTAATAATAATCCCCATGATAAGATTTTGCTTTTATCAACGTAAGAAATAATCATATCCGCTGCGAAGAGAGCCATGGGAACGGCGAGGGGAACAAAATAGCGGCCTGAAGGATCATTGCCAAAGGGGGTAAAGATAAAGCCCAAAAACAGCGTGAGCATAACGGCTCCTATTAAACCCACTTTTGCGCGATTGAGCTGTTTAGGATAAATTCGCCGCACGCTGTACACCATAACGCCGACCCAAAACATGAGCAAAAAGGGCAGCAGCGGAAACATTAGCCAGGTGACGGCCCAGGGGGGGCGCAAGCCAAAAGTTACGGTACTTCCTAGTAGAAGTAAATTGAATAATCGTCCAAACGGCTTGAGCAAAGCGGGGACGGCAGTGATATTGGCGATGGCTCCACCGCTTAATTCTGAAATCATATCACCCCACCCATGGATAGAAGCATATACCCACCAGGGAGCGGCTCCCACCATCACCCCAGCCAATAATCCGCCCAGGGCTTTTCCCACCTCTAAGCGTTCCCCACCTTTCCACAATTGCACTATCTTCCACAGCAAATAAAGCCCTGCGGGCAAGCTATAAACCAGCGACAGGCCAAATATCCACCATCCCACGCCTGCCATCCCGCCCCACAACAACCATCGCCACCAAGGAACGTTTTTTTTGTCTTCTATATTGTTGGCTATACGCAAAGTGCATATTAAAAGCAAGTTGCCCAATAGCAGGGCTTCGCCGTAGCCGCCCAAAGTAACAGTGGTATATAAAGAAACGTTCACCGTGGGGACAGCCATTAAAAGCGCGGCAATTTTTCCAATCTCGCGACTACCAAAGGCGATTTTGCCTAATTGAAATGTTGTCACCACCGTGCCCAGATACAATAAACTTTGGACGAAACGCAGCACCCATATTTGTTCGCCAAATATCCGAAAGCCGAAAGATACCAGTAAGGCATCTAGACTGCCCATGTAGGCCTGCCCGTAGAAAAAGATGGGGAGTTCGCCTTGTGTAATGTGCCGGGCCATGAGTGCTACCACGGCTTCATCGGCGTTAAATGACAGCACGCCGGAAAGCACCAGCCATGTTTTCATGGCGATTGCCGCAAAAATAGCCAACCAAAGAATATTTAACTCCAACTGTCCTATTTTTATTTTTCCCATATTGCTCTCCCCACAAATTTTGTCTCAAATACTTTTCATAATCTTAATACGTACTTATAATATAGGCAACTACTTTGGCAATGTCAACTTAATATCGCTGCGAGTGGCATTTTTTGCCCCACAGCAGTCTCCCATACGGTCCAGAGGATTGCTTCAGCGGAAAACACCACTTCGCAATGACATCAGGGCAATGAGACGGCTGAGTAGCCACTAATTTGGTAAGTTTTAAATGCGGTGAACTCATTGCGACAATATTAGTAAGTATTTGCTCGCCATTTACAACTCGGTGTGATATTAGTATTGTAGACCCTACCCCAAAAAGGGACAACCCTGAATGAAAAATTTTCTCACCCGCCACTGGCTATTTTTACTCGTTCTTAGCGCGTTCACGGCTTTCTATCTTTGGGGCGTTAGCGTCATCCCGTTCCATCCCGATGAGAGTACTCAAACCTATATGAGCCAGGACTTCACCAAATTATTCACCCAACCACTATCCATGGCTTGGAAACCGGGCCAAAACCCCGCCCCAGAGCAACTCCTCCGCGAATTGGACGCGCCACTCACAAAATATCTCATTGGTCTCGGAAGAACGCTCAGCGGCCAACCATCTTTACATTCAGACTGGAATTGGAGCGCGTCTTGGGAAGAGAATCAACAAGCAGGCGCACTTCCTTCTACCGCGCTACTCATCGCGGCCAGAGTGAGCATTTGCATTCTTCTCCCGTTCAGCCTTACATTTACATACCTCACCGCAAGCCGGTTGAAGAATCGCTGCGTGGGCATTCTCGCCGCCATACTTTTGGGAACAAACGCCTTGGTTCTCCTCCACGCCCGCCGCGCGATGGCAGAAGGCACGCTCCTTTTTGGAGTAACATTCCTTTTATGGAGCCTGCTTGACGGGCATAAACATCCCTGGCTCACCGGCCTGGCAATGGCGGTCGCATTCAACGCCAAACAATCCACGCTGGCGCTCTTTCCCATTGGTGCGCTAGCCGTAATTTGGCTGCCCCAACACACCCAGCATAAACTACGCCAAATCATCATCAACGCCCTCCAATATCTTGTTGTTTTCCTCCTCGTATTTCTACTTCTCAACCCCCTCTATTGGAAAAACCCAATCCAAGCCGGACAAGCTAGCTGGAACGCTCGAAAAGAATTATCGCGGCTTCAAATGGCTGACCTAAACCGTCTAGCCCCACACCAGGCTCTCTCCACGCCCCAAGAAAGAACCATAGCCCTAATAGCCAACCTCTACCTCACTCCGCCTAGTTTTGCAGAATTTGGGAATTACTTGGGGGAAACCCGCCAAGCGGAGGAAGAATACCTCAGCGTTCCGGGGCACGCCCTGGCGCGCGGGCTGCTCCCGGGCGGGATTCTTCTGGCATTCATGCTGGGAGGTGTTATTCTAGCGGGGGTGCACCTCCCCAAAGAATCGCCACTACTTCGCCGTCAACTAACCTTGCTGCTCCTTGCTTTCTTCGCCCAAACCGCCATCATACTAATAGCCATCCCCATCCCCTGGCAGCGCTACACCATCCCCATCATTCCATTCCTCTGCATCCTAACAGCCTACGGCGTTATCCCATTCTTGCCCAAATCTAAAAAACAGCAAGAAAAAACTGTTTAGAATAATCCTTTACACCCTCCCAGAGGACTATTTGTAGCCAAAAGAGGAAAAATAGTTCAAAAACTAACATATTCTGCTATAATGTTAATGTTATTAAAATAAAGTTTTGCAAAGTAATAATTGTGCCTCCGATAACATAACCATTTTATAATGGGGAGCGTTTTCTTATGACGAAAATCTCACTTCGCGCTTATAACCAAGAAATAGAGAATATGATTAACGAAAGGCAAATAGAAGAAGCTATTGCCCACTGTCAACATATTCTAGAAACATTTCCTAAACACATTGGAACATATCGCCTCTTGGGTAAAGCCTACCTAGAAAGTTCCCAGCACAGCAATGCAGCCGATATATTCCAGCGCATTCTTTCAGCTATCCCAGATGATTTCGTGTCGCATATTGGAATGAGCATCATCCGTGAAGATGAAGGCAATTTCGAAGCCGCAACAGCCCATATGGAAAAAGCCTTTGAAAAACAGCCCTACAATCCCGCTATTCAAGATGAACTCCGCCGCTTATACGGGAAACGGGATGGGATGGAACCTCCCAAGGTGCAACTCACTCAAGGCGCGCTAGCACGCATGTATCTCAAAGGCAACCTCGTTCAACAAGGTATAGCAGAACTACGTTCAGCACTCGCCAAAAACTCAAAACAAATCGATCTCTTAGCCCTGCTGGCCGAAGCGTATATAGAGATAAACAAAAAAAACGAAGCTCTAGAAGTTGCAAGCACTATTCTTAAAAAATTTCCGTACAACATCACCGCTAATCGCATCATGACAGAATTACTTTCCGTAAGAGAACACCCTAAAGTCATGAAAGCGTGTCGCCAGCGTTTATACGCACTTTCCCCTTATCAAATGCACATCTCGGAACACGCTCCTACCGAGGAGCAAGTTCCAGACAGGGCTATCACCCTTACCCAACTAGACTGGATTGCGGATAGAGAAGCGCAAACCCAAACCTCCGCCAGAGAGAAGCAACCAGACTGGGCAACTTCTATTGGAATAAATATCGAATCTGAAGAAGATGAAGACCAGCTTCCTTCATGGCTAACGGATGATGCGTCTGAAGGCGCAGAAGAGCAAACATCCGTACATCGAGAACCATTTCCTGGTTCAGAAAAAACCGACAAAGAAGAGGAAGACATTATTCCCGATTGGATGCAAGAGGCCGGCTGGGGTGTCTCAACCGACAAAGTTGACGAATCTGAACAAAACTGGTTCAGCGATGAAGAAGAGGAGGAGGAAAAGCTAACTCCCGCCAACATTCCCGATTGGCTCAGGGAAAAAGAGCCTTCCACAAGCTCAACAGAATCCGCCCAAAAGAACAATGACACGATACTAAAAGGCACCGATTGGCTTACCGAACTTGAAGAAGAAGAGCTTCCCGAGTTGTCTGAAATAGACGCAGACATAGCCGATATCCAAGAAATCCCTGACTGGTTGAAAGAGTTAGGTGAAGAAGAAGATACTTCGCAACCAAAAGAAGAAATACAAAGTTGGCAAGACCAAGAAAAAGCTGATGAACCTCCTAGTTGGCTAGCAGATATGGAAGCGGAGCCAGAGGAATCGACATTCATAGAAGAACTAGGGGAAGTCGAAACCGTTGCTCCTGCCGAAAAAACAGAAGATATTCCCGAATGGTTATCCGACCTGGAAGGCGAAGAAGAAACCCACGGAACTGTCATGTCTTGGCTTGAAGCAGAAAAAGAACCAGAACCCATTGAAAATGACGAACCACCACTAGAAAAAACTGAGGATATCCCCGCGTGGTTATCCGACCTACAAAAGGATGAGAGCTTAGAAGAACCAATGCCATCCATGGAAGAAGCCGAAACCGTTGCTCCTGCCGAAAAAACAGAAGATATTCCCGAATGGCTATCTGACCTGGAAGGCGAAGAAGAAACCCACGGAACTGTCATGTCTTGGCTCGAAGCAGAAAAAGAACCAGAACCCATTGAAAATGACGAACCACCACCAGAAGAAGAAGCCGAACCCATCGCAGCCGCCGAAGAAGTTGATGAACTTCCTGCTTGGTTATCGGACATAAAGGACGAAGAAGAGCTAGAGCCACTTCCAGAAGAAGAAGCCGAACCAGTCACAGCCGCCGAAGAAGTTGATGAGCTTCCCGCTTGGTTATCGGATATAGAAAAGGAAGAAGAACCAGAACCCATTGAGGCAGCGAGTGAACCTGTAGAAGAAACAGCCTCTGAAATGCCCGACC
>QMOK01000006.1 GCA_003648195.1 Chloroflexota bacterium
CAGAGCATATCCAAGCCATAACCTCCTTTGACACTCAAACCTTTGCCACAGCGGCCGAAAACCCCTTAGTTCTTTATCTTAAAGATAATCTCTCAGAATTTGGTATGAAGCGCGCCTGGCGATCCACCCTGCACTCCTACTACCACTACCCCATCACAACTGCCATCGTCAGACCTCTAGCTGAACCCCACCTCGTTGTGGGTGATCAAAAAAACTATCACCACTTGGAAGACTTTGGTTTCATAACCCTAGGGTGTGGGGGAGGGGGAAAAGTGGACGCTCCCCTTGCTTTTGTAGGTGGCACCTCCCTAGAGCGTAATCCCGCCCTAGACGATTTAAACCTCCAGGGGCAGGTAATCCTGTCCCCCGGAGCGGACGTGCCAGCTAACTTCCCCGACCAAGTCGCCGCCCTTGGCGCCCTGGGCGTACTCCTCATCTCCGATGATGCTCAGCCTATTGTCTCCCAATTCGAAATGACCGGCGATATGACAAAATATCAATGCCCCAACGAAATCCCCGTTTTCAAAATTACCCCCTCCGCCGCTGAGAGCATTTTAGCCCAAACCGGCCACACCCTGGCAGAGCTTTCATCACCCGCCGAGGAATCATTCATCCAACCCCTTGACATTGATGCTTCTATGTCGCTAGAACTTAGCCAACCAACCGCCGTAGAAATTCCCAACGCAGTTGGCTTTTTAGGCGGCTACGACATGGATTACGCCAACGAACTCGTAGTTGTTTTCACCACCTTTGACGGCCTCGGATTAACCCCTGCCGGCCAAGACGGCATCCCTGCCTCAGACGCGGTTAGTATGGCCGTTTTCTTAGAAAGTGCCCGAATCTGGCAAGAGAATAACCTAGACCCCCGCCGTTCAATTATCTTTGTGATGTGGGGCGGCGAATATCTCGAACATTCACTAGATGCTTTATTATACGATTTATGGGTTGTCAATAGGCTTAACCCCGAAGTCCCGGCAGCGCCCGTCAAACCCAGCCTTTGGGTTCAAGTTGGCCCGTTCGGGACAGAGAACACATCTTTTCAATCTCTCACCCCCGCCAATGGAGCCGACCCAAGTTTATATAACGTGTTTATTGACTCCGCGAACAAAGCAGGCCTAGATATAACCCCCAGCGCTAATTCCGGTAAATTTATTGATACAAGGCTACCTTCTATCTACTTTTGGGACGAAAATGCAGATTTGCCCGAAAACGAGCTAAACCTAGATGAGTTGCAAAACATTGGGGAAACGACATGCTTCACCCTAATTAGGCTTCTGCGAGAAATAAAATATACCCCCATGGATTCCGCTGTAAAAGAAGCACTTTCGAACGCCCTCAGGATGCACACTCATAAGTAGTTTGGCAATGTCAGGTTTTAGGTTTTGATGTCATTGCGAGCCGACTTTTTTAGGGTGGTGATATCCCTGCTGAAACAAGCGAACGCCGCGCTCCGCTGAAAGAAAGCCCGTTTAGATTACCTGATCCCTGTTTTCCTGATACCCCTAATACCTGTTTTCCTAATCCCCCGATTCCTAATTTATCTGTGTTTCAGAGTTTTGTCACTCAACTAAACGATGTGGCAAAGAGCATGGCATGTCATTGCGAAGCGGTGTTTTCCCGCTGAAACAATCTCCTAGAGCGTCTGGGAGACTGCTTCGGGGCAAAAAATGCCCCTCGCAGTGACATTTCAAAGGTGGGCTGAGTAGTTACAACATTTCTACAAACTCACGAAATGGGGGAGCCATTTCAAATCTAGCTTTTCCCGCTTTGTCTCCCATGCTATAATCATTAACGAGGTATAATAATTTGCCAAGTTTTCCTGAGTTGCTCAGAACTGGGCAGATGATTTATGAACCTTTTCATTTTCTCGGCGTTTCATTACGTCCACACTTGGACAATCTAAATAGTTGAACAAAACATACCAAACATGTACTCTTTCTATAGTCAAATTATTGATATTCTGACAACGCCACCAGGGAATCTTACCTACCACCTAGTGCTTGCTTTTGCGGCTGCGGGAGCATTGCAGGGCGCATTGCTCCATTGGCGTCAAAGCGAGTTTCCTCAGGGCCGGCGGATGGTTATTGGTTTGGGGCTTTTGCTAGTTGGACGGGCAATCCTTTTTGTGGGAGCTGGCCTGGTTTGGCAAGGGCTTACGCCGCCACAAACCCTGCTCCCAATTCTCGACCGAACCATTACCATATTGGGTATTATTCTCATCATTTGGCTCTGGTGCTTCCCAGAGCCCCTTCAGGTGGCCGACATGGCCAGTATTCTGCTGGGGTTTGTTGCTTTAGCGATAGCCATATTCAGCTACGTTTGGGGCTTAACGCAAACATCTGGGGTGCCATCTAATGCGGTGTGGTTCAATTCTCTTTGGGAAGGGGCTGCATTATTTATTCTTATTCTTGGAATAGCATTGATACTCATCCGCCGCCCTAATGGTTGGGTATATGGTTTTGTGATGCTTGGAGTTATGACTTGTGGGCATGTTTTTCAATTTTTCTTCCCCTCAGCGGCTAGTGATTTTCCCGGAATTGTGCGTCTTGCCCAAATAGCGGCTTATCCCTTGCTTTTTACTCTTCCCCAGCGATTTGTCCCCACCGAAAGTTCGTCAACGCCAGTTTCTTCACCTCAACATGCTTCTTACGTTCACAAACGCCAACAATACAATTTAGACCCCGCCTTACTGGATGATATTGTTAGCATCTCGCCAGAAGTTCCCTTGGCCGACCTGCAATTGACCGTTACGAAATTGGCTTCCCAAATCATGTTGGCGGATTTGTGCCTTTTGATTTCTCCTCCCGACGAGATGGGGACGATAGAAATTATATGCGGATACGATCTTATTCGAGAAGAATTCCTTAGCGGCCTTTCTCTTCCGGGCGACCAACTTCCTCTTCTCTCTACTGCTATTCAAAGAGAGCAATCATTGCGTCTCCCTGCGAGCAGCACCTCTCAAGATTTCCGCAATCTTAGCAAACTTTTGCGCCTGGGACGGATAGGTCATTTGCTGGCAGCGCCTTGTATCTTTTCACACGTTGAGCAAAAAACCGGCCTAATTTTATTATCTCCTTACTCAAATCGCAGTTGGGGCAAAGTAGATCAAAAATACCTAAGCCGTTTTACAGAAGTGATTCAAAAAGCATTATCGCGAAATTCAGAAACTCCTAAACTGCGCGAGCAACTTGAACAGGCGCGCCAAATTATAATAAGCGCTAAAGCCGATTTAGAAGAAGCGAAACTATACGGGCAAGCTCTCCAAACAAAATTAGATATCAGCCAAGAAGAAATAAAAACGCTCCAAGAAGTATCTCAAGAAATAGAGAGACTCCAACAAAAACAAACAGAAACATACGAAACAATAGCTAATTTAGAAGTTGATAAAAAACAACTCGAAGAACAACTTGAAGAATTCAATGAGCAAGCCTCTATTGCTTCTGATGAACAATTGCAAAGAGAGCTGCAATTAGCCTTAGAAGAAATTGCCCGTCTCAAAAACATATTGGTAGAGTCTGACCAAAAGATTGGACAGATCAAAACCCAATCAAAGATAGAAAAAGGCATCTTATCCGATGCGCAAATGGAATCTATCTCAAAACTGGCACAGGAGCTTCGGCAGCCTCTTGTCTCTATGGTGGGATATACTGACATTCTATTGGGGGAATCAGTGGGCATTTTAGGATCTTTACAAAAACAATTTCTAGACCGCATCAAGGCCTCGGCTGAACGCATTGGAGGTTTGCTGGATACGGTATTAGAAAAAGCTGCCATCAATATAGAGGAACTCACTCTTGCCCCCAGCGCGGTAGATTTAAGTGATGCCATTGACTACGCCATCACCGAAGTAAGCGAGCATATTTGGAAAAAGCGAATCTCCATGCGAGTTGATTTGGCGGATAATTTGCCAAAATTGCACACCGATGAAGACAGCCTTCGCCAAATACTCATCAACTTACTAAAAAACGCCAGCGATGTTACACCCGCCGAAGGAGAAATCTTCATCCGTGCCAGACTCTACGATGAATATAGCGAACAGAGTTTTGCGTTCATTCAAGTAGCAGACCAAGGCGGAGGTATTTCTGTCGAGGATTTGCCTCGTGTCTTCTCGCAGCTTTACAATAACAACACAAACATTAAAGGTATTGGCGGGCAAGGAATAGAACTCTCGGTTGTAAAAGCTCTTGTCGAAACCCAGCAAGGACGCATTTGGGTAGATAGCCAAGAGGGAGTGGGCGCGGCATTTAGCCTTTTGCTCCCCCTTGCGGATGATGAAAGAGATGCGTAATGAAGATTTACCGTTATATAGCTATCGGGATAATCACAGCCCTCGTTTCTGGAGGGCTTGTTCTTGGCAGCATAGCTATTTCGCTCGCGGAAGGAAAAACCTCCCCGTCTTGGACTTCTGCTCTCTCTGAGCCTTCGCCGACCCCCAAACCGGTATCCATATCCCAAATAGGAATCACGCCTTCTGGCGTGGAGGGTGAGGCCCAATTGCCTACGCCCGTCACTGCCCTAGAGCTTTCTGCTACTCCTCAGCCAACTTCTTGCCCTGTCCCTCTGGGATGGATGCCGATAATCGTTCGTCCGGGCGACACACTTGAAAACCTTGCTGACGCCTATCACACCACTCCCGACTTGCTTGCGAGTGCCAACTGTTTGTTATCTTATCAAATATTCCCCGGATCAACATTATATGTGCCCCCTATAGGCCCCACCAAGACGCCATTTCAATGCGGCCCTCCCCCAGGCTGGATTCTTTATACCGTGCAAAAAGGCGATAATTTATATCGGCTAAGCCTTGCTTTTAGCACCACCATATGGCAATTGCAGGTGGCTAATTGTTTGGGTAATTCTGTGTATATTCGAGTGGGGCAGAGAATATATGTGCCCAACGTACCCACCCTTACAATAATCCCTACGGGAACGTCAACCCCCACGCTTGTGCCCACGCTTGAGCCAACGTTTACTCCCACGTTTACGCCTACGCCAACAGATACGCTAGAGCTTACTGCAACGCCTACAAGTTCTGTCACCCCTACCCCCACAGAAACGCCAACCTCCACTTCCACTCCTACTTCCACGTCTTCGCCTACATCCACAGATACTACCACCCCATCCCCCACCCCATAATTAAATATGAAAAAACTCAGCAGGATTGTTACCCCACTTAAAATATTTCCCCTGCTTGTTATCGGCGTTTTTTTTGTTGCATGTCAGTCTGTGCCAAAACAGACCAGCGGAGCTAATACACCGCATGACGAAGAAGTTCTTGTGAGCACTGTCGAACACGCGGCTTCTGCTGATACCGAAGCCACGGTCACTCTTACCCCCTTTCAACCCTCTCCCCCCACGGCTACTTATTTACCCATAGACCCTAAATATACCCTTATTCCGCCTACTCCGGGCGGTGAACTTCTTTACGACTATCTGTATCCCCCAGTCTACGAGCAGTCATATTTTCAGGTTCCCCTTATTCCCCAACCGAAAAATCAGGTTAACGTTTTAGTACTAGGAACCGACCAATTTGGCGACCGCCACGGGTACCGAACAGACGCAATTATGCTGGTGACCATTAATAAAAAAGAAGATACAGTGCATATCACCTCTTTTCCGCGAGACCTTTACGTATACATTCCCGGCTGGACAGTGCAGCGCATAAACACCGCTTATCCTTATGGGGGTTTTGAAGCTTTGGCCAACACCATGGAATATAATTTTGGTGTTCGTCCTGATTATTACGCCCTAATTCATGTCTCTTTTCTTGAAGATGTTGTTAATGACCTGGGTGGAATTACTGTGCAGGTAGAAAAAACACTGTGCGACCATCGCGCGGATTATAACGGGCAATATTGTCTTTACCCCGGTACGCGCTATATGGATGGGGCGACAGCCTTTTGGTACGCAAGGTCTCGGCACACATCAGAAAATGATTTTGGCCGTAATAGACGGCATCAGGAATTGTTGCGCGGAATTTTCGATCAGGCGTTGGAGGTCAAGGCGCTTACCAAAGTTCCTCAACTTTACCAAACCTACAAAGACAATGTCGATACAAATATGGGGTTAGGAATTGTTCTTAAGCTTCTTCCCACCGCCATAAAACTTCAAGACCAATCTCGCATTACCCAATATTACATTAGCCAAGACGATGTAATTAACTGGACAACAGGCGGCGGAGCGAGCGTTTTAATTCCTCAACCAAGGTTGGTGCGGGATGTTTTGCTTCAGGCGTTGAACAGCCCAGAGCAATAATCAGGGATGTTTAGGAATCGCGTTCCCGCGCGTGGGCGCATGAGAAGTTCAGGCGGCAGGCAAACCATGAAGCGTGTTGCTCTTCCCCCGCGAATGAAAAGCACTCGTGGTGCGTTGCATCTGTTTGTAGATGCGTTGCACCACGAGTTTTACTAACTTGCCTAGTCACTACGAAAAAGGACAATATGGATTATTTTATAAACCTCACACTGTCTTTAACGTCATTCTTCTTTTTAGCAGGCTTTGGCGCTTTTAGCGCGATCTCATGGCAAGAGAAAGAACAACGGGCGGCCAAATTAGCTATTCTTGTCGCTATTATTGGCTCCGCGCTTTTTGGGGGCATCATCTTCTTGCCCTCGCCTATCCCTCAAATAGCGGCGGGTTTGATTGCTTTGGGCGCGGCAACAGGCCTGGTGCTTTTCTTCCTCCCCATGGGGCGAATCGCCTCCGGACCAGACGCCCCCACCACGCGCGTAGACGAGAGGGAAATCATGTTCGCCCGCGCGAGGTTAGAGCCGGGCACCGAGAAATACGCCAATTACTACGCCGACCATCCCCATCACCAAACAGAAGACGACAAAACACGCGCCAAGCCGGGATTGCTTTCTCCTAAATCACGGTTAGCTAACCCCTACCATTTTGCCGCCACGGATGCCAGCTTTTTCCTGACCGAAAGTCTGCGGGACGCGATTGATGGTTCGCCCGCGCCAGAACGGGTTGCTCTTCCCCCACGTGAGATGACCGCTTACGTGAAAAACTTAGCCAAATTCTACGGCGCGTTAGATGTGGGAATCACAAAATTGGAGCCTTATCACGTTTATTCGCACATTGGGCGTGGAACAGGAACCTACGGAGCGCCAGTCTCGCTCACCCACACCTACGCGATTGCTTTCACGGTAGAAATGGATTTTGAGATGGTTCAGTCTGCGCCATCCCCGACCCTGACCATGGAGTCGGCGAAAGAGTACGTAGAAGCGGCTCGCGTGGCCGTGCAATTGGCCGCCGCGCTGCGGGGAATGGGTTACTCTGCCCGCGCTCATATTGACGGCAATTATCGGGTGATTGCTCCCTTGGTGGCTCGTGACGCTGGTTTAGGCGAGATTGGGCGGATGAGCATTCTCATGACTCCGCGTCAGGGTCCGCGCGTTCGGGTGGGGGTGGTGACGACAAGCCTAGAGCTTATCCCAGACGAGCGCGAACTGAATGCCGCCATGATTGACTTTTGCAATATTTGTCAGAAATGCGCCAATACTTGTCCCTCACGGGCCATCCCTTTTGGCGAGCGAGAGCTAAATAACGGCGCTCTGCGTTGGAAGCTCAACCCCGACCTGTGTTTTAGGTACTGGAGCATAATTGGCACCGATTGCGGGCGATGTATGTCTGTGTGCCCATTCTCTCATCCCGATAATTGGGCGCATAACTTTGTACGTTGGGGCATTATGCGTTCTGGCTTCTTCCGCCGCGCCGCCCTATGGATGGACGACTTTTTCTACGGGAAAAAGCCTGAAACGCGAGACGCGCCTGAGTGGACAAAGGTGGGTGTTTAACATTTAAACGTTGTTGGCTCATATGTAAATATTGTGCAAAGCGACATGAATGTCGTCCTACGAAAACGTAACGCGATATTTATATCGCCTTTCCCCGCACACTTTCAACAGATGAACCACATTGTTTTGTTTGGTATTGACGTGGAGCGCATGTATAGTTATACTAAATGTAACCAAGGAGGTATAACAATATGGCGAGTGTAAAAACAGCAATTTCAATCCAAGAACCATTATTTGAGCAAGTTGAAGCTCTGGCGAACGAGTTGAATATTTCGCGGAGTCGGATTTTTGTATTGGCAGTTGAGGAGTTCATTAAGCGATACCAAAATAGACAGTTGCTTGAAGAAATAAACCGTGCCTATGATGATTTGCCAAACGTCACCGAACAGTTGTATTTAGAAAAAACTCGACCACAACACCGGAAATTAATGGAGGGGGAATGGTAATCAATCAAGGTGAAGTATACTGGGTAGAACTTGAAGAGCCAGTGGGGTCAGAACCAGGATACCGGCATCCTCATGTAGTTTTACAAAACAATTTATTCAACCAGAGCCGGATAAATACAGTAGTTGTATGCGCATTAACTTCTAATTTGAAACGAGCGGAAGCTCCTGGAAATGTGATCTTAGAAGAAGGTGAAGCGAATTTACCAAAACGTAGTGTAGTGAATATTTCACAGATATTTACAGTGGATAAAACGCAGCTAGATGAATATATAGGAACATTGTCAAAGGCACGAATGCGACAAATCTTGAAAGGCCTAAGATTACTAACAGAGCCGCGAGAAGTGGAATAGTGGCAATGCGGTGACGTTCAACGTTCTTTTGCGGGACGCGGATGAACACGGAAAACGCGGATTGCGAGGTGCGAATAGCGGAAAATGATAGGGGCAGCAGTGTCCCCTCTCCCTTGCGAAGCTGGGTAGAAAGTGGACAGAGAGCGGGCGGCAACTTACATGCGCTTGCAAATGCGTGATGTTTTCCAAAAACGAGCCTGTAAACAAGGTTTGATCTAAAGATGATAGTGAAGCCACAAGCCATCCTCGAATAAAGCACGAATAAACGAATACCTAGCGGTTACCCATTCATTTATTCGTGACCCTAATTCGTGGATAGTAACGTCCTAACGTCCTAACCTCCCTAACCTCCTAACGTTCAACGGTTCAACGTTCCACAGTGAGGGTCCATGATATAATAAAACCAGTCCCACCCGGAGAGATAACACCGTAACCCAACTTGCAGACGGAGGAATGTAAAATGACTATAAATATGCCTATGCAAAGCAGCACTATAACTTATCCACAAGGTTTTCCTCAAATGATGAAGATGTCAGATGGAGAATTTGTTGATGAACTTCGTTTCTTAGCTTCTGCTAAACTTTATGAAATTGGCCGAGTAACTGCTGGTAAAGCCGCTCAATTAGCCGGCATGAAAAGATTAGACTTTCTATACCGCTTAGGGACTGTAGGAGTGCCAGCCATAAATTTGCAAACAGAAGAGGTTGATGCTGAGATTCAGGCGGCTAGGGAATTAGCGAAATGAGTGTTTGGGTTGCTGATGCTGGACCCTTGATTTTCCTTGCCAAGCTGGGCAGACTAAATTTGCTCAAGGAGGCGAGTGCTGAAATATATATTCCTGCTGGGGGAAAATCCCATCTCTAAAAAATGAAATTGATCAACTTCAAAGACATGGTTTCTGGGTAAGTGAGGCATTGGTTATTAATGTCTTGAAAGAGGTGGGGGAGTTTTAAACATTAGCGATTGGAGGGAAAATATCATGACCCAACTAAATCGAGAGAGCGTTCTAAAAACACTGCGCGGCTTTGAGGAAGTCAACCGCATCACCGAGGCTGAGAGACGTGAGCGGTTGGCGAATATGACCGATGAAGAAGCACGCGCTATTTTCGATGACCTCAACCAATCAATAGAAGAACTAACACCAGAGGAGAAAAAACGTCTGGAGCTATTTCGTTTGGAGCATCACTTAAAAGTTCGTAAAGCGATGGCGAAAATGGGAAAGGCTAGGGTATGAATCCTCGTTTTGAAGCCGCCTGGGAAATTCATCAATTTCTGAAGCAACACAATGTCCCGTATGCTGTCATTGGGGGTGTGGCTGTCCAGAAATGGGGAGACCAACGTGCCACTCAAGATGTGGATATCTCGGTTGGCATATCTATAGAGGAAGGTTCCCAAAAACTTATCCAACTAATCATTGAGCACTTCTCCTCTCGTATAACAAACCCCGTTGAATTTGCCAAACAGACGCGCATGGTTCTGGTAAGAGCCAGCAACGGTATAGACGTAGATATTGCCCTAGCGTTGCCAGGCTATGAAGACCAGATGTTTGAACGCGCTGTTGAATATGAGTTGGAACAGGGGAAAGTCATCCAATTTTGTAGCGCAGAAGACCTTATCATTCATAAAGCCGTGGCTGGACGCCCCCAAGACGTGAGTGATATCCAGGGCATTGTCTACCGTCAGGGGGAAAATTTGGACTTGGATTATATTCGTGGCTGGTTGAAAAAATTTGCCGATTTGTTGGGGGCACCAGAAGTTCCAGCACGATTCGAAGAGGCTTGGGAGCGATATCTAAGCCCCTAACCCGCACCTCCCAACTTCATTTGCCTCCTCCGCAGGTGCAACGCACTCAAAAACAAAGTGCGACACACCTCCTACCTCCTAACTCGCAACTCTCGCACTTCTTTTACCCTCAACAGCAAAATCACCCCCGCATAAACGACTCCCCCTACCAGGACGCCGCCTCCCGCCACGAGCCAGACGGCACTATCTCCAAACTTGGATAACCATCCCCACAGGGCTAGAGCCATCCCCACGGTGGCGAGGGTGGCGCTGAGTCCCCCTTGCAAGATTTCTCCTCCTTTAATTCCACCCAAACGTTTACGCATCAAGAAGAATAAGATCACCATCTCTAGGGCAGTGGCAAGTGAGTTGGCGAGTGCCAATCCGCCGCGTGGCATCCATCCCCAGCTTGCGAAAAGGGCCGCAAATGCGTAGCTGAAAACCACGTTGAGAGTCATGGCTCCCGCGCCAACGAAGACGGGGGTTTTGGTATCGTGCAAGGCATAAAACGCGCGGGCCAAAATCTCCACTACTGAGTGCCCCACCAATCCCGCCGCGTACCACAGCAAAGCCCAGGCTACCAGGCTGGTGGAATGGGATGTGAATTCCCCGCGCTGGTAGAGGAGGGCGATGATGGGTTGGCGGAGGAGGATGAGGCCGGCAGAGGCAGGGAGGGCTAAAAAGATCACTCCGCGCAGGCTGGTTGCCAGAGATGAGCGCATTTCTCCCAGGCGGTTTTGGGCCACTTGCGCCGAGAATGTGGGCAGGGCGGCAATGGCTATGGATTGGGCGATGGCGGCTTGAGGCATGAGCATGAGCGCAAAGGCAAACTGAATGGCGGCCACGCTTCCCTCTGGTTGCTGGGATGCCAGGCGGACGTTGACCCAAAAGTTGAGCTGCACCACGGCCACTCCTAAGAGGCGCGGCCCCATTAGACGCGCTACTTCTCGCACGGAGGGGAGATCTAACCCCAGAGTGGGCGTGTATGCTCCATTTTGGCGTAAAAGCGCGGGCAGTTGGAGGATGAGGTGTAGCCCGGCGCCAATAACCACTCCCCAGGCCAGCCCGTAGATGCCCATTGTGGGGGCTAGAACCAGGACGCCGAAGATCATTCCCACCTGGTACATGGAGGGCGTGAGAGCGGGAATGAAGAAGACTTGCTTAGAGTTGAGGATGCCCATCACTAGGCCGCTGAGTCCGAAGAGCACGGCGGAGGGGAGCATGATGCGCGTGAGCGAGATGGTGAGGGCCATTTTGTCGGGATCGGCGGCGACTCCGGGGGCTAGGACGCGCACTACCTGCGGGGCAAAAATGGCGGCTATTGCGGCTATTACGGTCACGGTTAGGAATACTAAATTGGTAATGGCTGAGGCTAGTTTCCAGGCTTTTTCACGTTTTTTTTGAGCGAGCAGCCCCGTGAAAGTGGGGATGAAGGCTGATCCCAACGCACCGCCGGCCACCAGGTTAAAGAGTGTTTCGGGGATGCGATTGGCGGCGGTAAAGGCATCCAGGGCAGGGCCGGTTCCAAAGGCTTTGGCGACCAAGATTTGCCGCACTAGACCTATGAGGTTAGAGATGATGAAGGCGGCCATGACCGTCCCGGCGGCGCGGGCTATTTGGTGGGTGGCGGTTTTTTGGGTTTCCGTACTCATGGGGAAGATTATATCATTGCTGGTGTGTTTTATTCCGTTTGAAATACTCAGAAAGAAAACCGAATGGCGAATTGTAAATGGTGGGCGGGAGACCGCGAAGAAACAGGCTGTTTTGTTATAGGAAATACCATACTTGACTTACCTCAACATCTTCTTTATACTGCATTCTCACGAGGCTATTTGCTGAACAATAAAATTGGACGCTTTCAAATTGAACAATGGAGAAATAATTCATGAATCCCCAAAAGATAGCAATATTAACAGATAGCTCCGCTTATATGCCCCAGAGCGCGTTAGAGGGGCTGAACGTCACAGTAATCCCTGTTTGGCTAATTTGGGGTGGCGAACGCTTCAGGGATGGGGTTGACATCGACCCAAGTACATTCTATCAACGGCTAAAAACATCAGACACTTTGCCAACCTCATCGCAGCCTTCAGCAGGGGAATTTATGACAGTTTTTCAAAAAATGGCCGTGGAGGCTGACGCCATTGTCAATGTTTTAGTTTCCTCTAAAATAAGCGGCACTATCGCTTGCGCTCAAGCCGCTCAAGAGCGATTGCCCGACATCACCATGCGAACCGTAGATACCTTTTCTAGCTCAATGGGCTTGGGACTGGTGGTATTGGCGGCTGCCAGAGCCGTGGCCGCCGGAAAATCTCTCGACGAAGTTGTCGCCGTTGCCGAAGACGTAACATCAAGACTGCATTTGTTGTTTGTAGTAGATACTTTGGAATATTTGCATCGAGGCGGACGCATCACCGGAGGCAAACGCATGTTGGGAACAGCTTTGCAAATAAAGCCAATCTTGCACTTCAAAGATGGCTTAATCCAGCCATTATCCCAAACGCGAACGAAACGCAAAGCAATAGCGCAAATGCTAGATATAGCGGAGCAACGCCTAGGAGGAAAGAAAATGGCCGAGGCCGCCATAGTAGATGTTGACGTCCCCGAAGAAGGCGATAAAGTCGCCAAAATGATAGAAGACCGCTTCTCTGTGCCGCTCATTCACCGCTCCGGTGTCAGCCCCGTTGTCGGAACACACGTTGGGCCCGGCGCCATTGGCCTAGCCTTTTACGCTGAAA
This sequence comes from Chloroflexota bacterium, assembly GCA_003648195.1. Classification (GTDB taxonomy): domain Bacteria; phylum Chloroflexota; class Anaerolineae; order Anaerolineales; family UBA11858; genus B10-G9. The sequence continues at coordinate 13,113 of QMOK01000006.1, forward strand.
CATAAGAGACGCCTCCCCGCAAGATAGATAGCGTAACTCCCGTCGGTCTGGCGGGTTTTACTATTTAGACGTTTAACCGTTCAACGCTTCCATTGACATATTGACACAATCATTTTTTACAGAAAATAAACTCTAACCACAACACAGGTGAACCCTCATGGCACGTTACAAAATTATTCTCAACCCAGAATCAGGCCGAGGCATTGGCGGACAGTCTATCCCTCAAATCGAAGAATACTTAAAAGGTCACGGGTTAGATTTTGAACTCGTATGCACCGAAGCCCCCTGGCACGCGGTTGAACTAGCGCAACAGGCCGTTAAAGATGGCTTTGATGTCGTTGTCTCTGCTGGAGGAGATGGCACCGCGAACGAGGTACTCAACGGTCTGATGCTCGCAAAAGAGGATGGACATACCGCCGCCATGGGCGTGTTACCTGTTGGACAAGGCAACGATTTCGCTTTCAGCATGGGCGTCCCCGTTGAGCTAGAGGCCAGTTGCCAAGCCCTGGCGCAAAATCATCGCCGGAACATTGACGTAGGCCGGGTAACGGGCGGGTTGCGGCCCGAAGGGCGCTTCTTCGGCAATGGGATAGGGATTGGATTTGACGCCGTGGTCGGCTTCGAAGCCCTAAAATTGAAACGATTGCACGGTTTTCCCGCCTATCTTGTGGCAGCTCTCAAAACCATTTTCCTCTACTACCAAGCTCCCAAAGTCCGCGTTGACCTTGATGAAGAGTCGCTCACTTTGTCTGCCCTGATGGTTTCTATTATGAATGGCCGCCGCATGGGAGGCGGTTTTATGATGGCCCCTCACGGAGACCCCGAAGACACTTTCCTTGACCTTTGCCTCGTAGAAGAAGTCAGCCGCCCGAAGATATTTGCTCTCATCCCCCGCTTTTTGGGAGGAACCCAAGGCTCCCACCCGGCGGTGCAGTTCCAGCAATCTAAGCGAGTCACCGTGACTGCCCTTAAAGGTGTCTTGCCCACCCACGCCGATGGCGAAACCGTCAGCCTTGAAAGAACGAAATTATCTATTGAGCTGTTACCACACCAGCTAGAATTAATCACCCAACCATGAAAATGAAACTTACCGAAAGAGCCGTAAATACCACTATTAAAGCATTGATATTCTCGCTCTGCCGTGTAGATAGAGAACAATTGGAGCGAGTCCCGCGCCAAGGCCCGCTGGTTATTTACATGAATCACATCAATTTTCTTGATGCTCCCATATTCTACACTCATTTGCGCCCCCGTCCCCTGACAGGATTTGTGAAAAGCGAAACCTGGGATAGCCCTTATTTAGGCCCTCTTTTCACCCTGTGGGGCGCTATCCCCATCCGGCGCGGCGAGGCCGATATGAACGCTATTCGCCAGGGAGTGGCAGCCCTGCAAAATGGACAGATGCTCGCCATTGCTCCAGAGGGAACGCGCAGCGGGCATGGACGCATGCAAAAAGCTCACGCCGGCGTAGTGATGATGGCGTTGCTTAGCGGCGCTCCGCTTTTACCCATTGCCCACTTTGGCGCAGAAAGCTTTCAGCAAAACTTCTCCCGGCTTCGGCGCACGGATTTCAATATTGTGGTTGGCGAACCTTTTGTTTTGGATAATGGGGGCGAACGCGCAACGCACGCTATCCGAGAAAAAATGACCGATGAAATTATGTATCAGTTGGCCTCCATGCTGCCCCCATCTTATCGGGGCGAATACGCCGACCTCACCAATGCTACACAGAATTATTTGCGATTTCTTTCTCATGGGAAATAGTGGATAATGGTTGGCAGTAAACGCGCTTAGGCGCGTTTTTTCATTTAAACGCCTATTTTCCCCGACAGTATGTTTTATAAATCTCTGATATTTCTCTTACGTCTTTCATATGTTCCTTTTGTATACTTATGGCAGGCGTTAGGATTAACCTTACGCTGCAGAAAAAAATAAAACTATTAAATTCATAAGGAGGTATAGATATGTATCTAAACTATAGACCACTTTCAATTTGGCGTGAGATAGACCGTTTGCAACGAGGGATGGAACGTGTATTTGACAACTATTCCTCAGATCGTAATTACCCGCTTGTGAATGTATGGGCCAATGAAAAAAGCGCCCTTATCACCGCGGAGCTTCCCGGACTCACCAAGGATGATATTGAGCTAAATGTTTTAGAAAACACTATCACGCTTAGCGGTGAACGCAAAACGGATGTTATCCCTGAGGATGCCAAGTACCACCGCCAAGAACGGAGCTATGGGAGTTTCACCCGCACCATCCGAGTACCTTATAAGATAGATGTTGATAAGGTAGAGGCTGTTTTTGCTAATGGTGTTATCAAAATTACCCTTCCCCGTGCGGAAGAGGATATTCCTAAGAAAATTAAAGTTGAGATCAACTAATTTTAGAGGAGGTAATCATGGCTGCTAAAAACAAAGAAATGGAAGTACAAAAACAGGAAACAATTCAAAAGGAAAGCGAACGTACCCGTGAATGTCCTAGTTTCGTGCCTCAAGCGGATATTTATGAAACCGATGAAAATATTGTTGTTCTCTTAGATATGCCAGGCGTTGAAAAGGATAATATCAGTGTCGGCTTGGAGAAGAACATCCTTTCGGTGAATGGTTACGTTGATTTAGAGTATCCCGAAGACTATTCATTGGCTTTGGCAGAGTACCGCTATGGTGACTATGAACGTAGTTTTCGCGTTTCAGATAGGGTTGAGCAAGACAACATTGAAGCTCGGTACAAGGATGGGGTACTTCGTTTAACCTTGCCCAAGGCAGAAGAAGCCAAAGAGCGCAAAATACCCGTCAAAATCGGGTAATTCACAAACTCTTCAAGACAATTTGTAGCATAGCTAAGCAAAGAGGCGGGTCAATGACTCGTCTCTTTGCTTATGCAGAGTTGGATGATATACTTTTGTAGTCCTTTTTAGCACTGATTAGGGTAGATGACATATATGGAATATAAAGATTATTATAAAGTTTTAGGCGTCAATAGAGATGCCACGCAGGAAGATATTAAAAAAGCTTTTCGCAAACTGGCGCGTAAATATCACCCTGACGTGAAAGGGAGCGAATCTTCCGAAGAGAAATTCAAAGAAATCAACGAAGCATACCAAGTTCTCTCGGATACTGAAAAACGCCAGAAATACGACCAATTTGGCTCCCATTACAAGCAGTATTCTAGGGCTGGCGGTCAACCTGAGGATTTTAACTGGGGACCATGGCGCTCACAAGGCCAGCCTCGCAGAGGAGCTTACCAAACGCGCCAAGTTTCCCCCGAAGAATTACAACAAATGTTTGGCCACTTTGGTGGGATAGGAGGAAGTGGAGGCGGAGGAAGTTTCTCCGATTTCTTCGAGACCTTGTTCGGTGGCTTTGGCGGCGCACCAACTCAACAGCGAATGAATCAAGAACCGGCCCAATTGGATGCGAAGCATGACATTGAAATTACGCTAGAAGAAGCTCACAGAGGCACAACGCGTGTCCTGGCGTGGGAAGATGGGCGAAAGATTGAGGCCAAGATTCCGCCAGGGGTGAAGACCGGTTCCAAAGTGCGTTTGCAAGGGCAAGGTAGGCGCTCATCGCGCGGGGGTGGCGTGGGAGACTTATATCTGAAGATAAAAGTTTTGCCGCATCCACTCTTTGAACGTGAGGGCGCCAATTTACGAACCAATGTCCCCGTTGGACTTTGCGATGCTCTCCTCGGCGGCGAGGTAGAAGTTGCCGCCATTGACAGGCGGGTGAAATTGACCATTCCCCCCGAAACAGAGAACGGGAAAATCTTCCGGCTGCGAGGCTTGGGAATGCCAGAACTGCGCAACCCAAAAAAGCGCGGTGATCTTTTCGTCAAAGTAAACGTATTGTTGCCCAAGAACTTGAGCGCGGAAGAGAAAAAACTATTCCGTAAACTTCGAGATATGCGAAAATGAAATGTGAAGCACAGAAACGTGCGCGTCTTTCTACGGCCCGCATTGCACTTCATGTTTATTGAAATGCAATGCGGTTCTAGCTAATTAATACCCTTAGAAAATCTAATGAACGTAAATTTTGGAACCGTATTCAATGGGACGCAAAGGAATTGATGCATGTTCTTAGAACAGCTAAACATCAAAAAAAATACCCCTCTGCGAAACTTAACTACCTTTGGCATTGGCGGCCCGGCCCGGTATTATTTGCGCGTTGAAACCACCGATGCGCTACTGAAAGCTTGGGGCGCGGCTCAACGCGCGGGCATCCCCGTCTTCATCCTCGGCGGCGGCAGCAATATTTTAGTTAGCGACTACGGCTTTGATGGCTTGGTCATTCACGTCGCCACGCGGGGAATTGAAACTCTGGCAGAAGATGATAAAACAATTACCCTCAAAGCAGCCGCCGGGGAAATTTTGGATGACGTTATAGCCCAAACCACAGCATCCGGTTGGTGGGGAATTGAAAACCTTTCTCTGATTCCTGGGCGAGTGGGAGCGTTCCCTATCCAAAACGTGGGTGCCTACGGGCAAGATGCTGGGGGAGTGGTTCAATCCGTAGAGGTTTGGGATTCCCATTCCCAGACGATTAAAAATCTGCCAAAATCGGAATGTCAATTTGGCTATCGCACCAGCATCTTCAACACCACCCAACGGGGACGCTATCTCATTCTCCACGTTGTCATAAAATTGAGCAAAATCGGCCAGCCCAACCTCTCTTACCAAGGCCTGCGCGACTTCTTCGCCAAGGAGCCGCCCACCGCGCCCGGCCAAATGCGCTCAGCCCAAATACGGGCCGCTGTCACCCGCATCCGCAAGAGCAAATTACCCGACCCCGCCGAAATTGGCAGCGCGGGCTCATTTTTCAAAAATATCATCCTTAACGAAGAAGAATTCGCCCGCCTACAAACCCATGCCAAAAAGCATTTACCCTCAAACGTTATCACCAAGCTAAACGGATTCAGGGAGCGCTTCCCCAACGAAAGCGGCATTAAAATTCCCACCGCCTACATCATTGAAGCCTGCGGATTGAAAGGAGCCACCCTGGGCGGAGCGGCGCTTTCCCAAAATCACGCTCTCATCATGACCAATGCCACCGGCCACGCCACCGCCGCCGAAGTCATGCGTCTGGCCCGCCAGGTGCGCCAAACCGTCCACTCCCAAACGGGACTCGCCATCCACATTGAACCAACCCTGGTTGGGTTCAGCCAGGCAGAATTGGATGGGTATCTTGAGTTGTGAGAATAAATGCTCAACTTTGACTTTGAAGCCGTTTTCGTTTTAGTAAGGAAATGTTAGACTATATTTACAGTGAGGTGACAAATTATGAAACAGGTTGGTTTGCAGCTTTACTCTATCCGCACCGCCATAGATGAGAACTTTGAAGATTCTATTCGAAAAGTGGCCGCTATGGGGTACAAGAATATTGAGACCGCATTTTTCCCAGAACACGTATCTTATGCGCGGGCTGGACAATTATTTAATGAACTTGGTTTGAACGTTGTGAGCGCGCATTGCGAGCTTCCCTCAGATGACCTGCAAAGAGATTTGTGGCTAGAGATGGCCGAAGCCTATGATTGTAAAAACATGATCTGGCATGGCTGGCCTCGGAATGACCGCTATAAATCGGTGGAAAATACCAAAAAATGGGTGGAAATTTACAATGAGGCCAGTGCTTTCGCAAAGGCGAACGGCTTGCGCTTAGGTTTGCACAATCACTGGTGGGAATTTGAAGAGGTTGATGGGCACATCCCATTTTATTATCTCCTAGAGAACCTAGACCCAGACATATTCTTTGAGATTGATATTTATTGGGCAAAGGTAGCTGGTAAAGACCCCGCGAAGATAATCGCTGATTTTGGTGACAGGGTTTCCCATTTGCATGTTAAAGATGGCCCAGCTCGCACGGGTGAAACAGACGCGATGCAATTACCCGCTGGGCAGGGCACTTTGAATATCCCAGCGATTCTACAAGCGGCAAGCGACAAAACTGAGTGGCTGATAGTGGAATTTGATAATTGCGCTACAGACATACTAAAAGCTGTTCAAGAAAGTTACCGTTATTTAGCAGAAGATGTTCTTGCAAAATAAATTGGGTGTGTTTCAAATGATTTGAAATTGTTCAGAAAACAGGTTTCTTTCTGCCCAACGGTAGGGGCATACCCTCGCGGTTGACCAGTAGGATAGGAGCAAGTCCTGTCCCTACAATCGTTTATAAACAACATGGCTCATGTATAAAACTTGTGTGCACAGGGCGAGATAAATCTCGCATTATGCTCCGTAGCGCGACATTTATGTCGCCTCTCGCCCAAATGGGAATAGTACTACTGCAAAATTAGCGTGCCGTGCTAAAATTAAAGTGTTATAATGCCGCCGGGTTTTGAAACACCTTAGTACATTACACACAACCCCAAATTTATTTCCCATCTAACCGCTATTGGAGTCTCCAATAGCATTTTTTATGGAGGCATCTATGAAATCCTTTAAATCCTTGCTTGGCCCCATGCGCGTCCCGTTTCTATTCCTAACCCCCGCCTGCGTAGTTGTTGGAGTCGGCACAGCCTACTTGCAAACCGGCAAACTCAGTTGGCTCAACGTCATCATAGTTCTCATTGGCGCCCTAGCGGCTCACATCAGTACCAATATCTTCAATGAATACTTCGACTTCAAAAGCGGCCTAGACGCCAAAACCCAGCGCACCCCCTTTAGCGGAGGCAGCGGCACGCTCCAAGCCGAGCCAGAAATGGAAAAATCTGTTCTGGTTATGGGGTGGGTCACTGCCATAATCATCGCCGCTGTTGGAATATATTTTGTCATCTTACGAGGTTGGCAATTACTGCCCTTAGGTCTAGTAGGCATCTTCTTAGTTATAACCTACACCATCTGGTGGACAAAAAACCCTGTCGCTTGCCTCTTAGCCCCTGGCCTAGGTTTCGGTGTCCTCATGGTTATGGGAACCCATTTCGCTCTCACCGGCACCTATACCTGGACAGCTTTCATCGCTTCCCTGCTGCCTACCTTCCTTGTCAGCAATTTGCTCCTTCTCAATCAGTTCCCAGATGTGGAAGCAGACCAAAGCACTGGCCGCAAGCATTACCCCATCGCCATCGGCAGAGAAGCCAGCAGTACACTTTACGGCATTTTCCTCTTACTGGCCTACCTCTCTGTCATCGTTGGCGTCATTCTCAATCTGCTGCCTATTTTTAGCTTGCTGTCGCTCCTCACCAGCATCCTGGGATGGAAAATTTTCCAAAGCGCTCGTCAAAACTACGAAGACATTGAAGCTCTAGCTCCCTCTATGGGCATGAACGTCATCGTTAACATAACCACTCCCATTTTGCTCGCCATTGGCCTCTTTATTGGCTGAGATTTAAAATTGACCAATCCGCGTGTATAGGGCTGAGCAACTGCTCTATGCGCGCGGGTTATTTGTTTAAAAACTTTGGGGGATAGCGGGCGTGTTCCACCCCCCTGAGCGATGCACTACGCCTAAGCAAAAGAACTGCCCCCAAACCAGAGAGAGACCAGGCCGAAGGTGGGACAAACCACCGGGCATCCGTCCCTTCCCCAGCGAAAACCAAGCGCAATGCGCTAGGCATGTACAATCCCTTGCTAGGTAGAATATCCACTAGCAAGGGTTGCATTGTTTGAACATAGTTTGTGGTTTAAGACTTTTAGGTGTGTCTTGGTGGCGTTTCCCCCTGGTTTTTTGACACGATTACGCTCGAATGTAGTCTATTGATGGGTCAATCTCTGGGATGGATATGGGCAACGAAAAAGCAAAGTAAGAGCCTTTCCCTTTCTGTGAGCGCACTTCAATTTCGGCGCCATGCGCGTTGATAATATTTCGCACAAGCGGCAGCCCTAACCCTGTTCCCCCGTAGGCACGCGTTGCGGAGCTATCTAGTTGGTGGAAAGGCTTGAAAATTTCTTCAAGTTTATTTGCTGGTATCCCAATACCGGTATCGCGTACGGATAGGCGAACTTCTTCCATTTGTACGTGTACATCAATGAATATTTCTCCACCTTCAGGCGTGAATTTGACGGCGTTGTCTACCAAATGGTGAAGTGCCCAGGTTAATTTTTCAGCATCCGCTTTTACGTAGGGGATGTATTGGGGGTATTTGTTTTTGAATTGGATGTTCTTTTTCTGGCATTTTGCTTGCGCTTCGGAAGTTATTTTCTCTAAGATAGGCAACAAGTTTATTTCTTCTATTTTGAGGTTGAAATTACTGCGATCAAGAATTGAGAATTGGATTAGATCTTCAATCAAGTTTTCTAATCTGGTTTCGGAGTTTTGCATTACTTCAAGGGCATCAGCTTGTTGAGGGGAGAGTGTTCCCAAGTGTTCGTTGATGAGTAATTGGATGTACCCTTTTAGGTGAGTGAGCGGGGTTCTGAGTTCGTGGGAGATATTGGCTAGGAAGTTGGATTTTAGTTGTTCTAGCTCTGAGAGACGAGATAAGGCATACTCTAACTCTTCGGTACGTTCTTGAACACGGGCTTCTAACTCATCATTAGCGTTTTGCAAGGCTGACTGCAATTTGATGATTTGCTCTGTTATGGCTTGGTCAAGCTCTTCTTGGTCAATCAGGTTTAGGTCTAGTAGAATTTGTCCAATTAGCACAGTTTCTGTAGATGTATTTTGTTCTTTTTGATGAGCGAGGGCTTTTTCAAGGTTTTCTTGGCTTAATGAACCTTTTTCTATTAAATAATCACCTAGCCGTGGCACAAGTATTTCTGGCGAGAGCTTAATCTTTTTGGGTTCTTGTGAAAGCTGAGTGATAGATTGCTTTGCTAGAATAGCGGCAAGTACTAAATTAGCTTCACAGTGTGGGCATGTAGCGGCGTGGGGGTTGACAGGCTTCTTGCATGCGGGGCAGGGGATTGTTTTTTGTATCATATTAGTAGTTGTGATGTCTAAGTGATAGTAAATTCGCGTTTTTGTTAGAGCGGGGGTTCATTCCTTTTATTGTACCGTAAATTTATTAAAAAAAACTAGTTTGATGCGTGGATGCGTGGGGAGCTGGATAATGTTCTACTGCTTTCCTTGCTAATGTAAGCCAATTTGCTATTAACCTGTTTATATCCACCGCCCTACATTTGCGTTTAACGTGCGATTAGTTACTTGTGCCAAAGTATCAACGGCGAATGGTTTGTGTATTACACCCAGGAACCCTGCTTCTTGTAATTCGTCCGCGTTTTTTTCCAACGCGTACCCTGTGATGCACAACGCTTTTAGGTTTGGGTTTATCTTTCGTAATTCGTGTACCAATTCCTCGCCGCCCATTTTTGGCATTACTATATCGGCAATGACCAAATCAATGTTTTTTTCCGTTTTGTAAATTATTAATCCTTGTTGTCCATTCCTTGCTGTAAGCACTCGATAGCCCAATGATTCTAGGATACTCTGGCCTGCCTCGCGCAGGTTTTCATCATCTTCCACTAGCAGTATTTTTTCTCCATGTCCTTGTGGCACAGTTGAGGCTTCTTTAGTATTGTTATTTTCTCTTAATTCATCAGAGGCCGGCAGGTAAATATGGAACGTTGTCCCTTTTGCCAGCTTTGTTTCTACATCTATGTACCCTTCGTGTAGCCTAACGATGCCGTATACCTGCGCCAGACCTAATCCTGTTCCTTTGTTTACTTCTTTGGTGGTAAAGAATGGCTCAAATATGTGATTGCGTACCTTTTCCGACATTCCTACCCCTGTATCTGTAACGGTCAGGTAAACCCATTTTCCGGGTGGCATATTTTTTATTGGTGGTGTGTCGTTGGGCGTGATTTCAACATGAGATAGTTCGAATCGTAATTCTCCGCCGTGTGGCTGTGCGTCACGAGCGTTAGTTGCCAGGTTGGTTAGCATCTGTTGAATGCGGCCTGAATCTGCTTGCACAATAAACTCGGATGATTGGTCTTTTGGCATTGTCTTTAGTGAGACCTGAATGTTTTCAGGGATTGTGCGTTGCAGTATGTTCATTGTGTTCTGGATGATGGTTTGCAGATTTAACGCTTGAACTTGAAGTAGTGAACTGCTGCTGAAATCTAGGATTTGCTGTATTAGGTCTGCTGCTTTTTTAGACTCACTAATGATGGTCTCAATGTTATACGTTAGCGTAGGTGGCAAATTGGGGGCAAGCAAAGACATTTGGGAGTAGAGGATGATGGTGGTTAGAAGATTGCGAAAGTCGTGGGCTATGCCCGCGGATAATTGCCCTACAGCGGCCAATCGTTCCTGGCGTATCATTTGCTCTTGTGTCTCTTTCAATTTCGCTAGCGTTTCCCCTAGACGGGAATTGCTTTCCTGTAACGCTTTTAATGTAGCATCTCTCTCAGACTCTATTTGTACCCGCGCGGTTACATCTTGTTTGACAGCGGCATAGTTGATGATTTCACCGGCTGCGTTTTTGATGGGGAAAATGGTTGCTTCTTCGTGATACAGTTCCCCATTCTTTTTCTTGTTAATAAAAACACCTTTCCAGGTATTGCCAGTGGTGATGGTATCCCATAACTCTTTGTAGAATGAATCGTCTTGATCTCCGCTTTTTAAAATGCGGGGATTTTGGTTCAATGCCTCAGTTATGGTGTAGCCGGTACTAGTTTCAAAATAAGGGTTGGCGTAGATTATATCTCCTTTTAAGTTGGTGATGACTATAGTCGCGGCAACTTGTTCAATCACGGTTGCTAAACGCGCTATTTCTGCCTCTGCTTGTTTACGCTTAGTGACATCGTGGATAAAGAGGGCAAAGCCGACAAGTTCACATTCTGCGTCGTAAATGCCTGATACCCGAGAATCGAAATAATGTATTCCATCTTCATGTTCTTGGGTAAACATGTAACGGTGCTCTCCGTGGGCGCGGACGTTTTTGACAGCTTTTTCGAATCGCTCTGGAGCCACCCGCTCTTTGGTGTGCATTTCTTGGACTGTTTTTCCAGTGACCTCTTTTGCTGTGTAACCAAATACTTGTTCGGCTAAAGGATTGTAATATGTAATATGAAAATTTAAATCGGTAGTGACAATAGCATACTCGGTGGAACCGCGCAAAATATTGTCTAAGAGCGTGCTTTTTTGCGATAGCCGTATTTCTGCCTGCTTACGTTCGGTAATGTCAGAATGAGTGCCTACGAAACGTGTTGGATTACCGTCTTTGTCATGGGCTACAACCTTGCCTCTCCCTTGTATCCAAATCCAAGTACCGTTTTTGTGAGCAAACTGGAATTCCACGTTAAATCTGTCAAATTTTCCTTTTAAGTGATCGTTGGCCGTCTTCATTACCTTTTCAATAGCATTCGGGTGTACCCGCTTTTGAAATTCTTCTAAAGTATGTGGAAACTCGTTAATTTCATAACCGGCCATCGTATAATATCGTGGGTCAAAATAGACTTTATTCGTTGTTAAATCCCAGTCCCATAGCCCATCGTTCGCAACCGACATGGCTAAATTGAGACGTTCTTCGCTTTTCTGCAGCGCCTCTAACGCGGCCTTTTTTTGATACTCCGCTTGCTTACGCTTGGTAATATCCCGAAAGGCCAGCACAACGCCGGTAATAACTCCTTCCTCATCCCGAATAGGAGCGATACTGTCATCAATAGGTGTCTTAGTTCCGCTTTTGTTGACCAATAGAATGTGATTCGCCAAATCACCTACAGTCTCCCCCTGAAGCACTCGCATTGCTGGATTTTCTATTGGTTTTCACGAAATTTCGTTGACAACGTGAAATACCTCGGCCAAATCACGCCCCACCGCATCTGCCTGCTTCCACCCGGTCAACCCTTCGGCCACGGGATTTATAAATATTATTTGCCCAATATTGTCGGTGGCTATTACCGCGTCTCCAATGCTGTGTAATGTTGCATTAAGCCATTGCTCGCTTTCTTTTAACCTGGTCTCTAGTTTATGTCTATAAAGTGCCATCTCAATGGTAGTGAGCAATTCTCTCCCATTGATAGGTTTTATGGTGTAACCAAACGGTTCGGTAAGTTTAGCTCGCTGCAAAATTGCATCGTCTGAAAAATCGGTTAAGTAGATTACGGGGATATTGAAATGGCATTGAATCTGGTGAGTCGCTTCAATGCCGTCCACTTCTCCTTTCAACTTGATGTCCATCAATACAATATCTGGCAGCATTTTACCAGCCTGTCGTACTACTTCCTCGCCGGAGGTGACGATACCCAAAACGTTGTAACCTAAAGATGTCAGCGTATTCCGGATACTTTTGCCTACAATGAGTTCGTCTTCGGCAATTAGTATCCGCGTTTCTATCTCATTATTTTCATTCACTATCGGTTTTCCTTTGTTGATGGAGTTTGCTATACTTTAGCCGCTCTGAATATGAAATAAGTTTTTTATTTGAACGGGAGTTTGTCTTACTATGTTGATTATACTTCATTAACATTAAAACCGAGGCGGTTTTCTTGATAGTGGCACTGCATGCGCTCAGGTGATACTAAAAAAGACTGACTCTTCGTTCAGAATATCATTTTGAGCCAGCGGAGAGAAGCCTTTGATTAAGTGCTAGAACACAGTGCATATTTACGTTAAAGATTCCCCCTTTGCTGTCGGAATGATGTGCTTATGATGATTCGTGCGTCTCACTTTGCCGCAGGGATGATATATTCGTTCAATAGCATCTCTGGGATAAAAAAGTCGTTGTCACGCAGTTTGCTGGTAAAGACCACCACCATATTTTTCTCAGGAACGATATAAATGAACTGCCCCTGGTAGCCCAGCGCCATATAGTAACCGGCATCAAGGCCGGGGTGGAGGCGGGGGGCGGGGTTATCGCCAGAGTGGGCGTGTTTGCTATCTCTGGCGCTGAAATGGCTTTTTGTTCGCTGCTGCAAGCCGCGAGGTTAAAGGCGAACAAGAAGGCCAACACGAACATTCTACAAAGAATAGGCCGGTTGTGTGTCATTTTTCTCCATGCTATTGGTTTAGTCTTGGTTTATATCTAAGCAGAGCGGCATACCGATAGTATCGTCCAGAATCACGTCAGGGAATGTCGGGTCTTCGTCCGGGAATGAGCCGATTCCGTGATACATTTCTAGAAACTCGGGCACGGCAAAGACCACTTCGTGCATGTAGGTGCGTTGCTGCTGCTCAGCGAACAGCGCCGCTTCTTGCACCGAGACGCAGCCATCACCATCACTGTCGGCAGATTTGTCGCTGAATGCGATGTTGAAATAATGGGTAAACACCCCGCCTATAATGGGCAGTCCTTCCTCTTCTAAGCCGCTCCAGCCGTACTCGTCCCCATCTACTGCCGCGATGCTTAGGTAGGGCGCCGGGTCGTTAGCGACCACGCCGGTGAAATTGGCGGCCTGACAGGCGTCTATGACCAATACTCGCCGCCGGCTGGGGATTTTTTCCCACGCGTCAGCGAAGAAGTTGTTCCACTCTAGCACATCGCTTAGGTAACGCCCGTGCGCGGCCACGTAGACCAGCACCACGTCTTCTTCGGCGGCGTTTTCTGCCAGCCAATCCAAATCATCTCGCAGCGTTTCCCCATCAAACTCCTTTAGCTCGTGGATATGTTTGGGATTCCAACCTGCATTTATCAATATCTCTCGCATTTGTGTGATGCCAATATAGTCTACCGGCAGGTCGGTCATGTTGACGTCGCTGTAGTCGTCTTTTTGTGCCAGCACCGCCCATCCCGTGAATCTCCCGCCATTGCTAGTTTGGTTAGAAGAAGTCGGAGTGGGGGCATTTTCTTTGTCATAGACCCAATCTAGGAATAATTTGGTCAGATCGCATTGGCAATGCTGTTCGGCTAATGCCCAAAACGCCGTGCCTGTGCCAATATCCCATTTGTAAGTTTGGTAGTAGTCGCGCAGGAAGATGTCAAAGGTCTTTTGCCCCATCTCTTCTGCCAGGGTTTGGATGAAGATTGGCCCGCGCCCGTAGACGATGGCTCCATATTCTCTGCCCTCATAATCACCAGCGGGCAGGCCAATGGGGATGTCGGCGTAATCAACACGGCTCCAGCGGTAATCCCACGAATCGCGATAATCTTCGGCGGCGAAATTGCTGTATCTGTCTTCAAAGTAGAGACCGGTGAGGTATTGTACAATGGCTTCATCTACCCAGGGTTCGCCCATTTGGTCATTGCCAACGGCGTTGTAGAACCATTGGTGACCGACTTCGTGCGCGATGACGGATTCCATCATCACCGCGGCTGGTAAACCGCCTATTTCCGCGTTGAGGTCGTAAACGCCAAGGGTGATGCCCGTCATGCCAGGATATTCAATCCCCAGCGCTTGCATGGGTGTGCTGGCAACGTCAAACTCTGTGTATGGATAGGTGCCGAAGCGGTCGCTAAAAACGTTTAGCGCATGGGACGCAATTTCTAGGGCCAGATTCCCTGCTTTTTGGTATTCGGCAAAGGTGTAGCTGTTGACTATTGTGTCTCCCACTCTATTGCTGACCTTGACGTAGTGCTCGCTGGCAGCGAGGTAAAAATCACGGGCAGGGCCAGCGGCAATGGTTACTATTTGTTGGTCTCCCTCTTGCTTGTTATTTATCTCTACGCCAGGAGCAACGATGATTAAGTCTGCGGGAGCGGTGACGCGCACTAGGTAAAAGCTGGCGTCAAAGTATGAGAGATCGCCGTTGGAGTAGGGGGCGTAGGCGTACCATCCATCTTCATCGTAGGCGGGAACGGCGGGGTAGAATTCGTCTAAGACCAGCACTTCTTCAAAGTAGCCGAATAAACCATAGTTGCCGGCCATTGTGCGCGTTACGGTTACTTCAAAATCCATTTCGATGATGGCACGTTCGCCGGGTTGCAGTGCGCTTGGGAGAGGCACACGGAGCGAGCTGTTTTTCGCTTCGTAGGCGGATTCAACATCCGCGCCATCTACTTTTACATTAGAGACGGTCAACCCTCCGCCAGAGGTGTTCGGGAAGAGGCGGAAATAAACTTCGTTGAGTGGTTCATTTTCCTGGTTGGTGTAACGCAGTTCCTGATGGCCTTGGAGGACATCTAGCCCGGCGGGGATTTCCAGCTCAATATGGTAGATGGTCGCGCCTGGGAGTTGCTCGAGTACGGGCTGTTCGGCGTTGATAAGCCCCGTGCTGAAGACCTCGCGATCGTCCCAGCCTGCTTCAAAGGGATCGGACGCAACGGACGCGGGTTCAACTTCTGTGGGGGAGGGTGATGTCAGAACCTCTGGCGCTGGGGTGGGTTCGGCCTGTTTGCACCCTCCTAGCAAGGCTATGATAGCCATTGCGGCAGCGATGAGGTGCATGAAGTGTTTTGGGCGTTGGGTGGACATAGTTTATTCCTTTGTTGTGAGGGGGATTTGGGGAATTGGTAGGCTGGGAAACTGGTAGGTTGGTAGATTGGTTTCTACGTACCAAGCTTGTTATAGTAATACGCAAAAAAATGAGATTTGGTTCAACTTTGGGGTTGGTCGCTTACCCCAAGCGCAGATGATGCTTTCAAAATTTCGGTTTTATTTACCGTGAACTTATCTATTCCCCCTTAAGTATTGGTCTGACCGATTGCCTCCAATTGCCCCAAAACGTGTTCAGTCCCGCATTTTTTTGCCCGCCAATAGAGGTAGTCCCAATCTATAAGGGTGAAGACATTCCCCAGCATAGCTTCTACATCCTCCCAGTCGTGTTTCCCCACCTCTGTGCCGCGCCCCCATATAGCTTTGAGCAAGATGTTGTCTTCAGGAGGGATGACGGGGGCAATGACGCCCGCGACCTCATACCAATCCAATCTTTCAGCCATCGCTTTGTCTAAATCTATGACATCCAATCCGGCGATGATGTCAATATTTGGCAATTTGATTCCCCGTACAGAGCCATCCCTTTGCCGCTCTACACGCGCTTCGGGAAAGAGAGCGGCTAATTGGTCTCCCTCCGTGGATGGGATTAGAATGTCCACATCGGTCAGCAGGCGGTGAGACCCGTAAACTGAGGCAGCCGCTCCCGCAAATACGCACCAGGTTATTTTTGCTTCGTCTAAACGGCGGGCGACTTCTTTTAGAGGTAGTGAGTTCATATTTATTCAGCCACTAAATGAAAATGGAGTTGCTTGATATCCTTGGCCTGCAAGTGGAATGTTTTCGTCTGGCATCCAATCAGCGTGCGCGTGACGTATCAGGTAGAGAGTGGGCATAGTTCATCGTGTTTTTCTGATAGTGTTATGCTGGACAATCCATCTGTATTTTCCCCCATCATCTCCACTATCGAACGCGGATGCCTTTCTCGGTGACTACAATGTAATGGCCTCTTACTCCACTACGTTAGCTGCATAGGTTATGGCTGCCTCAATATCTACAGCTTCCAATCGGGGATACTCATGCAGAATTTCTTCGGTTCTAATACCTTGTCCTAGCATTTTTAAAATGAGCGCAACAGGAAGCCGCGTTCCACGAATAATGGGCTTTCCAACCATGATGTTGGGATCAAGAATAATTCGACCGTGTATATTGTTATTTTTCATCGGTTCCAGGGATTATTGGCGCCGTGGACGGCACTGTGAGCGGGATATGGTTATTTGTATACCTCTCGGCGATGTCTAGCTTTCAAGACAACCAGCTTACCAGTTGTTCGATCTAGCTGGTAAATGATCCGATAGTTACCTACACGGTATTTGAATGCCCCGCTCCACTCGTCTCCTAGCGCTTGATGGCGCAATAGTTCTGCGTTTTCTCCCATCCATTCTAGTTTGTCCAAAAGACGTGTCCGCATAGTGCTATCAAGACGCTTCATGTCTTCTTGCGCCACAACAGTCAAGACGACTTGAAAAGGCCTCGTCATTCAATTTGCTCCCGAAAGCTTTCCAAATCCACACTTTCCCCAAAACTTGCCTGTTCTATGGAGCGTCTGAGAGATGATGCAAACTCGGGTTGTAATTCTGAATTATCTTCATCTTGCAATCCTATCAATGCATCCATTAATTGGGTAAGCCAGACACTCAGGCGTTTATCTATAGTATTTTCAATCATTTCTTCAAATTCTTTTGCTGTCAATGTTCCTAAGACGTTTTCCATATCTCAACTCCTTTCATAGTCTGGCCCATTGCTTTGTAACCAGTCATTAGGATATTCAATATACTTAATTATACTCCACAATCTCACCCCTCAGCTACCAAATGAAAATGGAGTTGCTTGATATCCTTGGCCTGCAAATGGTCGGTTTTTATCTGGCGTCCAATCAGCGTGCGCGTGACGTATCAGGTAGAGAGTGGTTATGGTTTACCGTGTTTTTCTGACGGGGTTACGCTGCTCAGGGGATGTTTTCGGCCTTGATCCTAATGTGGCTTCAATAAAAAATTAACCCTTACAAATCACGCTGCGTGTTGCGGAACGCAGTGAGGTATACTCGCAATTACATGTCCTTAGCGGGGATTCTTTCAGTGAAGCTTGTTTAGGGTGAATAGATATTGCTTTGTGTCTTTATCTAAATATGAGTACACCGTATATAATTATAATCACGACGGTAAATGTTATCAGTCCAATTTGCTTCATTTTTGAAAACTTATGCCATCTCATCCTTATTTCAAAAACATCTGACATAAGTTTACCCAACACCCAACCAGTACCTGCTCCAACACACAAGGAAACGATAGTTCCAATTACCGCAAGCCAACCTTGAATGCCTAATTTTTCCGTATTTGGGCCGTAAAATGCTCCGCCTAAAAAAATTCCGAGAATCGCGCCCAAAAATTTTGCAGGAACTTGTTGCTGTGAAGCAAAGTATTTTTCTTTTGCATTTCTAATAACATCTCGTTCTTTCTTTGACGCTGGAAAAATACTCTCATTGTGTCGAATTAAACTTACATGCTGGCTGAAAGTTTGCGACGGTGTCTCCAATTGCTTAGTTGTTTCACGCAAATAAGGACTTGGTGGAATTGAAATAATAAAAAGGTTTTTTCCATCAATTTTTTCCTGAAAGCATTCAATATCTAGTGGTGTATCACATGCGGCATCAACCCAGTCTCGAATGTTACGTTCCGTTGGAAGTTTATCACCCACATCATAGAGTTTTCTACTTCCAGTAGCATCAATCATGTCCCCCGCTCCAAAAATTATATACCCCACCTCGTCTGCAGAGTATGCGTCGCCATTCGATACGCTCAGAACATCTTTTATTAGTTCGTTAATCTGCTTTTTTCGAAATTCATTATCTTCGTGATAAATCTTTGGTAATTGACGTTTAAAGTCAAGTTTTGCCCCTTCTTTTCTAGTTAGAAAACTTGGGATGGTTCATTTTGAACTAGAAATTAGTGGACACTTTTTCTCATTAAGCACATGTCATTGCGAACCCCCGTTTCTTGGGTGTGTGGCACGCTCTGCGCCCCCTTGCGGGGCTCTCCCTGATTTCAAAGCCACTGTGTTAACCGGGAGACTGCCACGTCACAAAAAACGTTCCTCGCAGTGACATATTGATTTGAAAAGTGTCTACATATTTGTGAACCATCCCGAAAACTTTTTACAATACCTGTGTTCATATATCTCCATCATCTGTAGCTCAACGAGTTGCTTCACTTGCCAGTCGCTTTTACTCTTTTCCCTCTTCCCCAACCCGTAGGGGTGTCCTCATTTCCCCGTCTCTTTAAAACAAATACCTCGTCCCCACTGACCCCACCACAAACGCCCCCGGCATCTGATTTGCAAACTCATTGATCGCGTCAAAGCCCGTGCAGTGCATAGGAACGACCATTTCTGGGTTCAATTTCTTAATCTCATCAACCGCGTACTGAATATCCTCCGCGTTCGATCGTCCCAGGTGATACCCCCCCGATGATGCCCCATACCTTGTCCACACCGCTGATCTCACGAGCATAGTTGGCGGTGTTCACAATCCCCGAATGGGCGCATCCAGAAAGGACAACCAACCCCTTACCCCTGACATTAATGACAATGGCCTGGTCGTCTTCAAGATAATCTGGGATAAACTCATCCCCTTTGCGGTAAGCCAGGTTTGTAGGGATACCCGCCGATTCCAAGCTCAAACGCGGAACAGCGCCCGTAGTCCAGCATCCAGGCCCAAGCCGGTAGGGTTCTTCGGATAATATCAGGTCTGCGCCAGCCGCCTCCCAGTCCTCGCGTGGGATAATGATCGGGCCGTACTTTTTCCCAGTTCTCTCGCTAATTTTCCAGCGTTCCCGAAAGACGTGCGGATGGGCTATAAATGGGACAGAGCGGCCTTTTGCCCAATTCTCCATCTCCTCGATTGTGGCGTCCGCATCCCATTCCCGAACGCTTGGGCGGACAGCGATCTTTTCAAGCACATCGGTCATGGCCGCGTAGTGGTCATAGTGTCCGTGGCTGAGGGCAATCTTATCAACCGTGGCGAGGTCAATTCCCATGCGTTCCGCGTTTTCTAGCAGCGCAATGCGTGTAACCCCAGCGTCCCACAGGATTCTTATTCCCGCGTCCCTGAGGTCAACTAGCGCGGAGAATCCATGCTCTGCCAAGAGAGGCTTGTCGGTGAATCGCTTCACGGTATCGCTTGACTTGAGCATCAAATCGGCTCGGTTGTCAACCAAGATGGTAATCTCTACCAGGGCAAACGCATTTAGCCAGAAAGCACCTTAAAAAGGTAGTTCATATCCCATCCGGCCAACATACGTTTAGCCTTTATACCGCACTGAGCAGTAGTTTCTTTCTTGAGCAAATTCAAGCA
>QMOK01000007.1 GCA_003648195.1 Chloroflexota bacterium
AAGACGAATTGTCCTAGCTCTTCATCGTAATAAGTATACCCTTCGTAATGCTGCGTTCCGGCTAAATCGGCTTCAATATCCATCCCCAAATTGGCTACACCATTCATGTCTGCGTATACAGCGTCAACGGCGTTCACGCGTCCCATTCCTTGCTGCCACATGCTATAAAGGGCTTCTTCTGTTTCTATATCCACCCAGAGGAGTGATGTGCCCATGAGACGGAATTTTATTTCATCAGGCGTCAGGGCCGGGTTTTGATCTAAGGCTAGAGCAGCTATCCCAGAAACGACCGCGGTTGCTTGAGAAGTTCCGGCGATAGAGTAGTAATCTTGTCCAACTTTAGAATCTTTATAAAGATGAGCAAGATAGCTGTTTTTCGGCATCGGTGAAAGCATGTGAGCGCCCGGTGCGACAACATCTGGTTTGACAAAGCCATCCAAAGTAGGTCCGGCTGCTGAGAATGGGGCTATGTAATCATCGCTCCAATCGTTGGGGGTGTAATTGTCAGTGAACGCTCCAACTGTAATGACGTAAGGGTTGTTGCCGGGAACACCTATAGTCATGGGATCAGGCCCTCCGTTCCCAGCCGCAACTACTACGGTGATACCTTCTGCCCAAGCGCGGGTGACAGCTTGATTTAATGGGTCAGCCCAATAAGGTGACTGCACGGGGGAAACCAAAGACAAGTTCATGATCTTGATGCCATATTCGTCTTTGTGTTCAACAACCCATTGTATGCCTTGAATAACTTGTTCATAGGTTCCAAAACCTTCTTTGTTAAGAACCCGTACAGATACTATATTTGCCTGAGGGGCAATGCCGTTCCATTCACCATCTTCACCAATTTGGGGGTTGGCAATGATACCCGCTATGTGAGTGCCGTGTCCATTAGGATCGTGTGGTTTCTTCTTATTCTCTACAAAGTCAACCCAACCAATAAGGCGTTCGGCGGCTTTTTTGTTTTTCGCGAATAATGTTTTAGTGTCTATGCCTGTATCAATAACGGCAATGGCAACTTCAGCGCCAGTTGCGCCACATTCCCAAGCAATATCGGCTCCGGTCACGTCTGGATAATTGGTTGCTGGAATGTTTTTGTTGTTCTTGTTAGTATCTTTATTTTTGCTATGGTCGTCACGATTATCTCCATCGGCGAGATTAACTGCCGCATCAGGCGTGATAGAAGAAATCATCGGTTCAGCCAAAAGTTGAGCTATCATTCTTTCGGGTATGATAGCGCCAACACCATCAATTATCTCAAGATAGGATGTCACCTCACCTCCGTAATTTTCCACCACCTGGGCAACTTCGTTCGAGTTATTTCCTTGAACAATAACGCCCACAGTGTAAGAGGAAGACGACATAAAATTAGGAGCGATCAAAGCAAAAACAGTTACAAAAGTGATTGCCAAAATTAATATTTTCTTTTTACATTTCATACGATTGATATTCATGATAATCTCCTTTCAGTCTTGTGGCTTTCTAAATACAAGAGTTCCAATATTTATCCGTTTGCCCATAGCTGCCTCCAAATAGTAATAAATACTGCACTAGAATCAAAAACACACAGCAAGATGACAGTAATCCTTTGCCGATTCAAGAAGGGGTTAGCTTCTCTGTCACGTTCTGTGTGTGGCGTTTAAAAACACAAATTCGTTGTTCTTCGGCAACTTGGCGATCTTAGGTATTTCTCAATACCCTTAGCCCCAAGCTTTGTGCACCTAACTTTCACTAGGATTACCTTTTCGGATTTCGAATTCACATTTCGCAAATAAATTATGGTTCTTCAAGAAATAGGGGAATTGCACTTAACAAAGTAACCCAACTATGTCGATTCGCAATGACATTTACCCTGCTATTTCCCATCAGCCTAAATCATTTACGCTTTAAGTTTAACATATTTGTCTATGCAAGATTTTTGGCAGGACTAACAACTTTGTTAAGCCATTGTAAAGACGCTGTGCTACATTTCAAATATAAAATGGATGTTTATTTTGGGAAAATACCCTATTTTACGATTAAGTACAAGAATTTACCAATATTAAGCGACCTCAAAACCAAAGAAATGTGTCCTATACTCTGATATAAAAAAATCGCCATCCAATTAGTTTTTAGCACACCCCGCATTGGGCTTTGCTTGCTTAATAAAAAGCTACCTGGTAAAATTATGAGCACTAAATTCTGCGGGTGTCGCCAAGTGGTAAGGCATCAGCTTCCCAAGCTGACATTCGTCGGTTCGAATCCGATCACCCGCTCTCACCCGCCCGCTCGTAGAGAGATATAGCGGGAACCATTACATCAAACTCGACAAGGCAACCCTATTAGCATAAAGGTTTTCTCTATAAGCGGAAGTATAAGTAAGCCTCTTAATAACTTATAGCTTCCGCGTTTGTTAATTAAGGAGTACCACAACTATTATGAAGTCAATACCCGTTATCCTTTGCGTAGAAGACAATCAAAGAAACCGAACTTTGGTCAAACGCATACTTGAATTTGAAGGATATGAAGTACAAGAGGCAGAGAACGCTCATCGAGCTTTAGAAATGTTAAAGACAATGACGCCAGCCCTAATATTGATGGATATTAATATGCCCGAGGTTGACGGATTTACACTAACTAGACAGTTACGGAAGCTACCCCAATTAAGCAATATTCCCATCATCGCCATTACAGCCAACGCGATGAAAGGTGATAAGGAACGCACGCTTCAAGCGGGATGTGATAGTTATATTGAGAAACCAATTGATGTTGATTTGCTGATTACCCAAGTTAATTCATATTTAACTCCTCCTCAAAATTGAATGCGGGTTTTCAAGAAAGCAGGTATCGGTTTATATTTTTAGAAATGACCTTTTTGCAGAAGAGTCATATTTAGATCATAAGGAATCCAATGGCTAACATAGACGCCCAAAACGAAATATCACAAAACACCACTGTTCTGGTAGTAGAAGATAACGTCTCTAA
The DNA here is from genome assembly GCA_003648195.1 of Chloroflexota bacterium. Classification (GTDB taxonomy): domain Bacteria; phylum Chloroflexota; class Anaerolineae; order Anaerolineales; family UBA11858; genus B10-G9. The sequence continues at coordinate 2,962 of QMOK01000007.1, forward strand.
CTTCGTACTCATTGCCCGCCTCCTGGGATACATGGGCATCCACTGCGAATGGAAAACCTCCGGTTACGAAGTAGTAGAATATGCCGATACTCTCCCCCGCTTAGATCTTGTCCTCATGGATATCCGCTTGCCTTATGAAGATGGTTATGGGGCATTAAAACAAATTCGTAGCGCGCCAAGGTTAAAGGACACCTTAATTATAGCGGTCACAGCTCACGCCAGTCGAGAAGAAATGAGAAAGTCCAAAGAAGCCGGCTTCGATGGCTTCATAGCTAAACCTATTGACCCCGACCAATTTCCAAAACAAATTAAAGAAATATTAGCAGGCGCATCCGTTTGGGATTTAGGAATGTAGCACTAGTTTCCATTCCCTAATAATCGCCATCCACATGGAATAAGCGAAGCGGCGGGGGAAAACAATACTACAACATATTACAATAACGCTTTTTGTCTTTTCTAGTTTAAGGAGTATGGCATGTCCCTAGCCGCACCGACACCTAGTCCCAAGTTCAACGGCAAACTTTCCCGCACCATGTTATTCCTTATCATCCCTATTGTCTTGGTGCCAATCATAATCGTGGGAAGTATCGCCTATATTGAAGCCAAAGACCTGCTCGAAAAGCAAAACTACGCTCAACTTTCTACAATAGAACAAAACGCTAAAAGCCAAATTAACTCTTGGATAGCAGAAAAACACATCATTCTCTATAAAGTAGTTAGAACCGAACAATTCTCAAGCTCTATCCAAAAGCTATTTTCACTAGATACGCAAAGTGCCGAATACAATGCCGCAGAGGAAAAAATAACCACAGAGCTTGTGGAGACGGGCCTTAGCCATTTTGTGATTGTAAACCAAACGGGGGAAATTCTCACCGCATCAACTTCTAATTGGGTAGGCGAAACAATTAACGACGAGCAATTTTTTTCCAGCCTAGACACAGAAGCAATCCGCTCAAAAATTGTCTATCGACTTGACCCCTTCGCAGCTAGCGATGTTGTCATTCTCACAGCCGCGCCCATATTTTCTGAAGACGCCTCCTACCTTGGAGCCGTCATCGCCATCACACATGGAGATGAACTCAGACCATTCCTACAAACAGCCCAAATATATCCATCCAGCCAGGCTTACTTCATAAACGCCGATAAAACCTACCTAGTGGTAACAAAACTCCTCCAAACCATAGCCCGCCTAGACCCATCAGAAAGTCAAAAGCAAATAATAGGAACTGGCCTCACAGAATGTTTAAAAGAAGGTGAATATTCACTAGAAACAAAGTATAGATCTTTCGACTCTGAACCTGTTCTCGGAACATTCCTCTGCATCCCGGAAATCAGTAGTGGTCTAATAATAGAAATACCAACGGTCGCAGTATATGCACGCTTGAATGATTTAATCCCTTTAACACTAGGCTTGTTAGCAATACTTACCGTAATAATGGTATTACTAATTCGGTTCGGAGCGAGTCGGATTGTAGGCCCAATCGTTCAAATAGCAAATACGGCTAACAACATAGCCCAAGGAGATTGGCGAACAAGAGTGCCCATAACACGCCATGATGAAATTGGCCTCCTCGCTTACTCTTTCAATGAAATGGCAGACCAATTATCAGAATTTTACAGATCCCTAGAAACCCAAGTGCAAGAACGAACCAATCAAATCTACGCCATTTCAAAAATTGAACACAAAATGAGTTCAGCATCCACTGTAAGCGAACTCTTCAACACCATAACCCAAACCATAAAACAGAGTTTTGATTTTTATCATGTTTCCCTATATGAACTAAACTCCTCCCAACAATATGCCATACTCCGCAGCATCGCAGGGGAACAATCTCCCCAAATGCTCATAGACCACTACACGTTAAATGTGCGAGCACATGCCCTCATTCACGCAGCTATCACCACCACCAAGCCCAGCATTACTTCCAGCAAAGACACAAACCCTCATTTTGAACACGACCGTCTTCCACATACCCAATCAGCAGCCATTATCCCCCTCCTCTCCCAAGGAGAAGTTTTCGGCATACTCAACCTACAAAGCAAAAGTCCTCCAGCATTCAGTCAAAGTACACTCGCAGCCCTGCAAATTATTGCAGAGCAATTCACAATTTCTCTACAAAGCATTCACCTTTTAGAAAGCGCTGAAGGTGACCTGGCAGAAATATCTCGTCTTTACCAATCCAGCCATAAGATAGCGCAAACAAACAACTGGGATGAAGTCGTAGGTATCATCAGCAATACACTAGCAAAGACATCACTTATATCGGGAGTTTTCATCGCCGAAGATGAGAGACTCCAAGTGAACTCCATCGTGGATCCACAAAACAAACGTCTTGCCCCTCCCCAAGAATGGTTGCCAATCACCAGACAAGCGATCGAAGAATTTCTCCCGCACGCCAAGCCATTCCTCATTCTCAAAGACTTGGAACACCCAACAAAAATACCAGCCCCAATGCTAACTATCTCCCAAGAACTTGGCTGTCAAGAACTGGCATTTTTGCCTATTTGGGAAAAAGACCATTTATCGACCCTGATTTTGCTGGGTTCCCAAGATAAAAACACCCTTACCTCAACCTCAATTCAACCTTATATAAATTTAATCGAAATGGCAAACACAACTCTGGAAAACATGATTGCCTCACACACAATCAACCAACAACTCACAAAATTACAAACCATCCAGAGAATCAATCAAACAGTTTCGCAAGAAACAACCCTTGATAAACTCTTCCAAGTATTTCACGAAGAAATAAAACGAACACTGGGAGATGTAGGCTTCCTTATTTCCATCTACGACCAAGAAACAAAACTAATTCGAGTACCATACATGTACTCAAAAAAGACTGGCTTATCTACCATTCCTCCATTCCCATTAGGAGAAGGGCTAACCTCTATCATCATCAGAACAAAAAGCCCCTTGATGCTTGTAGAAAACACACGTGAAAGAGCAAGCTCACTAGGAGCCAAGACAATAGGAGAACCCGCCCGCTCCTGGCTAGGCGTCCCACTGCTAACACACGATGAACCAATCGGCACAATTGTAGTGCAAGACCTAGAGCATGAAAACGCATTCACTCAAGAAGACCTGGAATTTTTATCTACGCTAGCCGCACAAGTCAGTATCGCTATTCGCAATACTCTAACCTTAGAAACAATACACTATCGCTCTCAACGTCAAAATCAACTGCTCGCAGCCACGGGCAAAATACGAAGTTCCACGGATATGCAAACCATTCTGGCCACAACAGCACAAGAAATCAGCAATATTCTAAATGCCAAAAGCGCCAGAATAGAAATCGCTCCCCTTCAAGAAACAAAATCCGAGCAGGTGGAGATAAGCGCATGAAATTTTTACCGCCATTCCGCAATATGCTAATAAAAAATCTGTTCTCGCCAATAAAAACTGTTGAAATCAATAAACTCCGAGAGCAACTCTTAGCCACACTTCTCTATGGAATTGTAGCGCCTGGTTTCGTTGTATATTACATCGGCGTCAGAGATTCCTTTGCCCTCCAGAAATGGGGATTAATAACTGCCTATACAATAGCGTTTGGCTTCATACTAACAATAACGTTCTACAAGCGATTTTCTTATTATGTTAGAGCAGGCAGCTTAGTAGGGCTTCTTTACATACTCGGAACAAGCATCTCTATAGTATATGGACTAGGCGGCGATGGCAGAATGTGGATGATGGGATTCGTCACCTTGGCGGCAATCTTCTTTAGTCCGCAAATCAGCATTATTGCCGCCATAATTGGCGCAACAACCTTAGTAAGCATAGGATGGGCCTTAAATCAAGGCTTAATTCCTACTCAGGCGCTTTTCCTTAATCCTATGTCCAGTTGGATTCCAACTGGCATCACATTCCTCCTTGTCAGCCTGGTTATTATTGGCACTATCGGCTACTTACTTGCCAATCTGTCGGAACGCCTGGAAAAAGAACATGACATCACCAACGAGCTAGAGTACGAGCGTCAAGAACTAAGAGAAAAGACCTCAGCTCTAGAACAAAAACAAATTCAGTTACAAACCGCGGCAGAGATTTCTCAAGCAATTACAAGTGAACTAGACTCCGACACCATCTTCCAACAAACAGTTACTCTCATAACAGACCGTTTTGACCTATACTATGCTGGCATATTCATCCTAGATGAAGAAAAACAATACGCCGTTCTCCAAGCAGGTTCTGGTGAAGCGGGGCACACAATGCTCGCCGAAGGATATAAATTACCAGCTAACGAAAGCTCTACAGTTGGCTGGGCAATAGTTAACAAGCAAGCACGTATCAACCTGGATATTGATAAAGCATCTGTACGCTTTGATACCTCTCACCTCCCATTAACCCGCTCCGAACTTGGTATTCCCATAACCAGCCGAGGCCGCATTTTAGGCGCACTTATCGTCCAATCTACCGAACCGCAAGCATTCGATGAAAACGATATAGCTATTCTGCAAACCATGGCCGACAGCCTAGCCACCTCAATTGATAATGCACGGTTATACCAAGAATCTCAAAACAACTTAGAAGAAATCAGCACGCTCCACCGCCAATATCTTCAACAAGCCTGGGAGACAGTTGCCAAAAACCGTACTGACCTAACGCACTTTTTCGTGAATGAGCGATTTACTGCACTTGAAGGCGAAACATCGACCATAGAAGTTCCACTTATCTTGCGTGGGCAACAAATTGGCAGTTTGGTACTTGAAACTAGCAAACCACATTTAACCGCAGAAGAAAAAGGCGTTCTGGACTCGCTTGCTACCCAAGCAGCACTTGCTTTAGAAAATGCCCGCTTGATTGAAGCGACCCAACAGCGGTCTCAACGAGACCGCATTGTTTCAGAAATCGCTGGCAAAGTGCAACGCGCAAGTAAAGTTAATGAGGCCTTAAAAATAACACTACAGGAATTAGGGCAAACCTTGGGTGCTTCCGAAGGAATGATTTACCTGGAGATAAACGAATGAGCCTATCTAACTCACAGGGAACTGAGCAATTGCATCCCCCGAAAAGAGAAGAAAAACAACAAGACCCACAAGTTCAATTCTCAATGCGAATTAAACTCACTATTATTCTTGTTAGTCTTACCCTTATCTCCATGGGAATAATGGCTGTCTCTATCATTAATACAACTCGTACCGCTTTAATAGATGCCGCGAACCAAAACCTGGTCAGCACAGCCAAACAGATTTCAACGAAAATACACAGCTACGTAACAACAAACCTTGCTAGCCTACAAGCAGAAGCTCAACTGCCAAATTTTCAACAATTTATCAGTGCCACGTTACCATCAGAGTATTACCTCCAAAATTTAAAAGATTCTCTCACGACCCTTAAGAACAAAGACCCCTATATTCTCTCTTATTCTTTACTAGATGCAGAAGGTAATGTTTTAGCAGACACTAGAACATGGGATCCCAGTACAATTCCAGCTTTTCTTGGCACCGCGGAAGAGGTGCAAAGAAATTTAAAAAATAAGACAGGAACCGGGTTGCCCTGGATTTCTCCCATAAGTTTTGAAAACGAACAGGGAGTTCTCTATCTTTCAGCCCCCATACAAGATATGAATGGCAACCCAGCAGTCCTGCTAATAGCCCGTTACGACATTGCAGCATTCCAAGACATTGTAAAGCAAAATAACGATTTAGCGGGAACAGGCTCATATGGCGTTCTCTATTCACAAATCTACGACAACTATATCATTTTAGCTCATGGAAGTTCCCCAGACTTGATTGCAAAATCTGTAGTGCCATACTCAGATACGCGAATGCGTGAACTGTTAAAAAAGCGTCTAATCCCAAACTTGCCAGCAGAAGAACTCTCCCTAAATATCCCCCATTTTATAACTAACTTAGAAGACGCCATTCGAGAACCTTATTTCACATTCACAGAAGAAGACTCTGTAAACCAAGTAGCTGTTATTCAAATACAAATTAAAGACAAACAATGGTTGCTAGCTTTCTACCAACCTCAAGAAACTTTCCTAGCCCCTATCGCCGAGCAAACCACGTTAGCAATTCTCTTAGCAATTATCATAGGAGGACTAGCATCATTAGCTGCCTACCTTGTTGCCCGAAACTTCATCGCCCCTATTTCCTATCTGGCAGATATAGCTCAAAAAGTGGGTCAAGGGGATTTGAATGTTCGCGCGGAAGTGAAAACTCACGACGAGATTGGTATGCTTGCCCAGACATTCAACACTACAACAGAGCAACTCCAACGCACCTTAGAAACACTAGAACAAAATGTAGCGAAGCGCACAGAAAACCTTGCCAGACGTGCGGTGCAAATTCGAACGGCCTCAGAGGTAGCCCGAGATGTGACCACCATCCGAGACAAGTCGCTATTATTGACACGCGTTACTCAATTGATAGCAGATCGCTTTGGGTTCTATCACGCAGGGATTTTCCTCCTAAATGAAACCGGAAGCCATGCTGTCTTACAAGCCGCCAATAGCGAAGGCGGAGCGCGTATGCTAGCACGAGGACACAGCCTCCCAGTTGGGGAAGCTGGTCTTGTAGGATATACCGCAGCAGTGGGCGAAGCCCGTATCGCACTAGACGTAGGGCAAGACGCCGTTTTCTTCGACAACCCCGATTTGCCAAAAACTCGCTCCGAGATAGCGCTGCCGCTGATAATTGAAAACAATGTTATTGGAGTGCTTGACGTACAGTCACAAGAGCCTGGAGCTTTTAGCAAAGAAGATATAGAAATCATTCAAGTGCTAGCCGACCAAGTAGCAATAGCTTTAGATAACGCACAGCTCTTAGAACAAAGCCAAAACGCGCTCGTTGAACTAGAAGACCTCTACGGAGAGCATATTAGGGGAAGCTGGGAACGCTACCTTGAAGATCAGCCCGGTGCTTATAATTACAAAGCTGGCCAAATCACGCCAATTTCTACGCCAGAAGAATGGGATAACGTTAAATTGACGCCCAATCGCCCGGCCCTGGAAAACCACAAACTTGTTGTTCCCCTTGAGATACGAGGCCAAAGAATTGGAGGAATCACTTTCCAAAGAAAAGAAAATCAGCCCAACTGGACAGAAGATGATCTAGAATTAGTGAGAGAAACAACAGGGCAAATGGTAATTGTGCTGGAATCCACTCGCCTTTACGAAGATACCCAACGCCGGGCTGCTCGCGAGCAATTAACCCGCGAGATAGCAGATAATATACGAGGTGCCGCCAATATAGAAGATGCCATCCAACGGGCCATGCAGGAATTGGGCCAAGCACTGGGAGCCTCGGAGGTGGTGGCTCACATTGGCACAGAACAAGATTTACTCTCTGGGCAGGGAGAGAACAATTATGAGTGAACAACTTCAAACGCCATTAGAAATAGAGACGGGGCAAGATAAAAATATTCGCACGCAGTTATTTCGCGTCAACGCACAGATCAACATAGTTGGAGTAATCATAGCTCTACTCTCTCTTATTATAAACGGCTTGGTGAATCATCAATTTCTCATCTGGCCTATGATATTAATTGCTGGAGGATATACATTAGTAGCCCTCTTTGTCTATTGGCTCAATGCCCAAGGGCATTGGTACTGGACTATTACCATTCATTTGATCAGTTTGACCGCCTTTTTGTTCGCACTTGCTTATTACACCAATGGCAGTATGAGTCCCTTTGTAATAGTATTAATAACAGTACCTTTGTCAGCTCAATTATTCGGAGAGCGGCGATTATCCCGTTGGGCACTATGGAGTATAGTTATACTCTACCTGGGAATGAGTACAATGGAAGCCTTGGGTATTCTGCAACCAATGAAAATGCCCACTTTGTTCCTCAGAATAATGTATGTAATACTCCTTTTTGCAACCCTTGAAGCAACTGTCATCGTCACCTCAATATTTAAGGAACAGTCACGACAATCATTATCCATAGCCCAGCAACAAAACCAAGAATTAGCCAAAGCCAGCCAGCAAGCTGAAGAAACTGCCTTGGCTGAGAGAGCATCTAAACAACAACAAGAAAAAAACATTCGCTATCTGCAGCAGACAGTACAAAAATACAAAAGATTCTTAGGACAAGTGATAACGGGCAATTACAATGTACGACTGGCTTTAGAGGATAAGGGCGATATTGATAATGAAATCTATACAGACCTGCACACCCTAGGTGAGTATCTAAACACTTCTGTTGAGGCACTGACAGGAGCGCTAAATAACTTGCAAGCGGTTCAAAGACGCTATGTTCGAGGAGCATGGGAAAGCTATACGCCCATAGGTAAGCAACGAAACTTCCGCTATTCAAAAGAAAAGGGAAGCGCAATACCAGATGACAATATTACCCTGCCCTTTTCATCAAACATCCCCAAAGACGTAAATGCAATAGCAGATAGTGGTGAGTTAACGTTACCCATTAAGCTACACGGCGAGGTTATTGGCGCCATAGCAGCACGCCGAGAAACAAAATCCAAATGGAGTGATGAAGATATTGCTCTATCTACAGCAATCAATGACCAGTTAGCTCAGACTATTGAGAACTTGCGTCTGTTAGAAGAAACCCAACGCCGTGCCGAGAGAGACCGGCTGACCAGTAGAATAATGACCCATATGCGTGAGACATTGGACGTAGACACTATTTTACAAACCGCTGTTCGCGAGATGCGTGAAAATATGGATTTGCATGATGTAACTATCAAATTAGGATCCCCTCAGCAACAATCCACATCTTATCGCCCCAGTGTAGAAGAATCCGGTTCGCCCAGTGGCATTTCGGAGACTTTAGAAGATTAAGTCTCAAACCATTAAGAAGAAAGGGAAAAAAAGATGACACCAAAAATAGTTAGAAATATCATCCTAATCGGAATAGTATTGCTCTTAACGGCCTGCCAGTCCCCAGAAGAAGCAACGCCTACAATTGTCCCCTTGCCAGTAGAAACCTTATCTCCAGAACAAACGTTTGTACTGGGAGACGTTTCAGGGAATGCCGCTTGGACAATTGAACACTTTGGGCCTTTGGCAGATTATTTAGCGGCCAATTTGAGCGACTTCGGCATCACATCTGGAAGAGTTGTTGTTACCTCTGACCTAGAGAGCATGGTAGAACTTTTGGAAAACGGGGAAGTCGACCTTTATTTCGACAGCCCTTACCCAGCATTAGAAGTCTACGAAAATATAGGAGCAGTTCCTTTAGTTCGACGCTGGAAGGGAGGCGTGAGCGAGTATCACTCAGTGATTATAGCCTTGAACGGCGGCGAGATTACTGAACTGGACGACCTGCTAGGAAAAATGATTGCCTACGATCACCCAGCCTCAACATCAGGTTACTTACTGCCAACATCGTATCTGGTCACAGAGGGCTACACTCTCACCGAAAAAGACAGCGTAGACGCCGCCGTTGCGGCAAATGAAATTGGCTATGTATTTGCCTATGGTGAAGAAAACGAAGCTTCATGGGTTATTCAAGGGAAGGTAGTTGCCGCCGCTTTCGCCAATAGCGATTTTGAAGACCTTTCACCTGAACAACAAGAGCAACTCACTATTCTAACCCAAACGCCCTCAGTGCCCCGACACGTTGCGCTGGCCCGGCCAGGTATGGACGAGAGATTGCAATCACGCATCATCGAATTACTATTAGAGATAGACCAGACCCCCGAAGGCCCTGCCATTCTAGAAACGTTTGAAAGAACCAGTAAATTTGATGCGCTTCCGTGGGGCATGATGGAATCCCTCAAAATTCTATTTGCCCCTGTTCGGTAAACATATACAAGAATATATACCCTTAATCGCTTCCAAAATCTGCACTCCAAAATATTGAAAAGATTTCACAAACGAGAAATTATTATGCACCTCAAACAATTCAAACTAACTGTTCTAGGGCCAGTAATAATAGGGGTAATTCTCTCCTTGTCCCTTAGTGCATTCATAGCCATTGGTATAAACGCCGGGCAAAACGCAGGCTGGGAAAGAATGATAAGCAATAACAGAGCAACGCTTTCTTTATCAGCCAAGCTGGCGTTTAATCCTCTCTATCGATCAGATATATGGACGTTAGAAGGTATGCTAGAGCAATTCATTGGAGAAGCAGATATTGTTCACTCAGCGGTACGAGATGCATCTAACACCATTGTAGCTGAAGCCACAATGCAAGAAACGTCCCTCGCATTAGACAAAGCAATCAGCCATAATCTAGCCAATCAAGCCCTATCGCAACAAGATATTGTTTATTATGAGAGCGAAGATTATCTAGTACTATGCGGGCCAATAACTTCGGGGGCAGAGCAACTTGGTACCTTAGAAATTGTTATTGATCTTGCTCCTTACCATGCTTCACTCGTGCCAATGATTACAGCCATGATGCTTGCCGCTATAATTACTGTCATCGGCAGCCTCGTAATTGTCATCTTACTCACTCGCCGCTTCACAAAACCTCTCAGCCAACTTGCAGCAGCAGCCTCTGAAATAGGGCAAGGAAATCTTAATACGCTAGTTCCTATTCAAGGAACAGAAGAAACCATGTCGTTAGGAAACGCTCTGGAGCAAATGAGAACTAGCCTAAACGAATCATACAATAACCTTGAACAACAAATCAAAGCCCAAAAACGACGCGCTGAACAACTCCAGGTCACAGCCGAAGTAGCCAAAAGGGCCGCCGCCGAAATTGATACTCAAATCCTACTACAACGTGTCGTAAACTTGATACATGAACAATTTAGATTTGACCGCCTGGGCATCTTCCTAGTAGATTCCACCGGAGAATGGGCCGAATTGCAAGCAGCAGCAGGTGTGGACGTGAAACAGTTGCTAAATCGTGGATACCGCCTAAAAATAGGAGAAGAAGGCATAGTCGGGCATGTCGCCCAAACAGGGGAATCATACATAGCAAAAGATGTGAGAGAAGACCCTCTTTTCGTTCGTGGCTCAGATGTTGACATACTTTCAGAAGCTATTTTGCCACTACAAGCCCGAGGCGAGATACTAGGCGTGTTGGATATTCAAAGTCTAGAACTGAACGCATTCCTCCCAGACGACATTACCATACTTCGAATATTAGCAGACCAAATAGCTATGGCTCTTAGCAATGCTAGACTTTTCCAGACAGTCCAAGAAAATTTGCAAGCAATGCGGCGTGCTTACGGTGAATTTAGCCGCGAAGCTTGGATAGAAATGTTGCAAGGCAAACCTGACCAAGGTTATTACTGTGATGAATTGGGCGTCAAAGCCATAGAAAGTGAAACGGTAAAAAACGAAGATAATTTACCAGAAGCAAATATTCCCATTACTGTACGAGATCAAATTATTGGCACCCTCAACGCTCACAAATCCAAAAACACAGATCAATGGACTGAAGAAGAGCTGGCTGTGATGAAATCACTGGCCATCCAATTAGGCATGGCGCTGGATGGAGCTAGGCTCTATGAAAACACCCAACAGCACGTTGCCCGCGAAACTGTCATCCGCGAGATCACCGACAAAGTCAGCGCTACATTTAACATCCAAGAAACGTTACACACAGCAATAGGAGAGCTGAGCACAGTTCTTAGAGCCAGCGGTGCTCACATTGAATTAAATTTACCGAAAGAGCTAACAACTGTAAACGAGACACAGTTGGCATATTCGGCATTGTTTGATAAAGGCAGTGAATCGTTGGAGGAGGGCATCTGATGGAAAATGCAAATCAGAAACGCGTGAATAATACAAATACGGTTTCCGAACTAGATGCCTGGCGTGCCCGCACGCTAAATTTTTTGTTGCTAGTCACTTCTGGAGCAGGCGGCTTAGCAATTATACCGGCAGTCATTATAGGCATTCAGTCATCAGGGCATTGGGCAATAACCTTAACCATCGTGTTGCTCTATCTACTAATAGTTATTATGACCATCTTCCGCCGCATTAGCTTCCAGGTAAAGACGTTAAGCATCCTGCTGGCAGGGTATCTAGTAGCCATGATAACCATGGCCCAAAACGGTCTGGCGGGGGTAGGACCATTGTATCTTCTAGGTCTTCCTATCTTGAGCATCGTTCTCCTTGATATACGAACTGGAATAATCACAAGCTCATTTAGTGTACTCGTTTTTTTGATCTTTGGAGTAATGGCTCACTTCGGTTGGTCAGAAAGCTGGCTTGTAACTCTGGAAAACCCTCGCCAACTCGTGGATTGGATAGGCAATGGGACTGTTTTTGCCATGCTATTAGCAACCTTAACCTCGCTCTTGGGATTTTTCTCACAATTCCAGAAACAGTCCCTACAAACCTCCCAAGAAAAAGCAAATGAACTAGACAAAGCTTATGCTCTTTTAGAAAAACGAATAAAAGAAGAGGAACGGCGTGCCAACCAATTCAAGGCTATCGCCCAAGTCGCTCGCAAGACAACAGAACTGCTTACGCCAGAAGAAATGCTTCAACAGGCAGTCACATCCATCAAAAACCAATTCAATTTTAATGCAGTAGCAGTTTTCTGGGCTAGTGAAGAAAAACCCACTATTCTTGGCCCAGAAATCAAGCTAGAAGCTATAGCGGGGAGTAGCCCAGGGACAAAATCTTACTCCGAACTAGTGAACATAGCCCAAGAGGTTATCCAAGAGAAACTGGATACTTCCGTGTCTTCCATATCGCTAAATGGCGTTCCATTTAAACAGTTGGGGATTCCGCTTCGCTCACGCGGAAAAGTTCTCGGCACATTTGTAATCCAAACTCAAGAAACCTCTTTCTATGAAGAAAATATCGAAATTCTCCAAATACTAGCAGATCAAATTACCACGGCACACGATAACGCACGCCTCTTTGCGGCATCAGAAGCTAGCCTAAGAAGGGTGAATGCGCTTTATCAACAGTACGCCCCTGAGGCTTGGCAAGAATATCTGCAAAGCATCCCAGATAGCATCACCTATGTAGAAGGAGAAATAGCGCAATCAAGTGATACCTGGCAAAAAGCCCAAGAGCGTGCCCAAAAGTCAGAAGAGATGGTAAGCATCACCCAAGAGACCGCCTCAGGAGAAAAAGTTCATTCTCTAGCCGTCCCAGTGAACTTGCGCGGATTACCGCTTGGAATAATAGGCTTCCATCGCCCAATTGGAGAGGGACCATGGCAACAAGACGAGATGAGTACCGTGCAAGCAATTACTGATCGTTTAGTCTTAACCATAGAGAACATTCGCCTGCTAGAGGACACGCAGCGCCGCGCTGCGAAAGAACGCCTGACAAGCGAAATAACAGCCCGTATGCGTGAAACCTTGGATATGGACACTGTGCTACAAACCGCTATTCGAGAAATTGGAGGAACACTAGACATCTCCAGAATTAAGTTACGCATGAGCAGTGATACACACGAACCAACCCCAGAAAGGTGATTCTGCAAAAAAGATGAGAACTATCCTGATACCGTCCCCCCTTACTAGAGGCGACTATGACTGAAAAAGACAAAATGCAACATCCTCCCCAAAAAACGGAGTTAAATTACAAAGCTACGGCTAAAGTCACCATGGAACAATACCGTCTCAACTACACACACCTCATGTGGGTTCTGGTACCTGGCGCCTTTATCTTCGCTGTTGCTTACCTGGTTATCTACATACAGACCAGAGCCTGGCAACTTCTAGGACAAACAGGATTACTTATAGTAGCCGTCACCTGCGCGGCTATAGGCTACTACAATCTAATACGCCGAGAAAAATTCGACACTGCTGGATATTGGCCTCTTATAGGTCTAGTAATTGGCTATGGCGGTGCAGAAATATTCTTCAGCGGAATGACCGTATACCACGCTATAGGCGGCATCTTATTAATTTTGCTTTTAAGCAGTCTGCTCCTGCAAAAAAAATGGAAGTCTTGGTTAATCGCAATAGCTTCATTCGGGGCTTACATCTGGCTGGTCAATTTATTTGAACCACTACCTCGCTACAACGCTACCCAAATCCCCTTACTAAACTTCGTTATTCCCGGCCTAACAGGAGTATTGGTACTATTATCTCTTTGGCAAGTTATCAGCTTACTCCGTTTCGGCACCATCCGCACCCGACTATTAATAGCATTCGCTACAGTGACTCTTCTAATAACTGCCTCAATCAGCATCACTTGGGTAATAATGGGCTACCAGAGCTTACAAGCTCAACAAATAAACCACCTTGAATCAGTAGCAATGCTCAAAGAAGCCGAGGTTAAAGATTGGTTAAGTAATCTCGAAATAAACCTTTCTCTCATATCATCTAGAAAAAACGCGTTAGACAATTTGGAAATCATCTTGTCGCCCGATCCAGCAGAAACATCGGCATATAACACAGCTTATAAAGACCTAGCAGAACGTCTCAATTGGACCATCGAACAAACGCATCTCTTTGAAGAAATATTCATTCTAGACCTCCAGGGAAAGGTAATAGTGTCTACAAATCCTGTCCAAGAAGGCAAACTCTACGCCAATGAAACCTATTTCCAGCAAGGGTTAGAAGAAACCTATATCCGCCCCCCAGCTTACGCCTTGTCGGCAAACAAAACTACAGTGTTAATAGCACTGCCATTACTTGACCAAGAAGAAAAAACAATAGGTGTCATCGCAGGCCACAGCAACCTAGACACCTTGAATGAAGTTATGACCAAACGAACAAATCTGGGAGAAACAGGGGAAATCTATCTGGTGGATAGCGGTTATGGTATGCTAACCGAATCACGCTTTGGTAAGAAAGAAGGCTATATGAGTACCGAAGGAGTCAATACCGCAGTAGATGAACAAACCAATGGCTCTGGGCTATACGAAGACTATCGCGGTATTCCTGTTATCGGAGTCTACCATTGGATGCCAAAACTTCAGGCAGCGTTGCTGGTTGAACAAAACCAAACCGAGATATTCGCCCAGATCAGCAACATAGCACTAACCAGCCTCGCTGTAGCTATCGCCTCTATCCTGCTTAGCTTAGGTGGTTCACTACTAATCACCCGCAGCATTGCTAACCCCTTAAGCATTCTAGTGGAAACAGCATCTCAAATTGCAGCCGGCGAACTAGAACACACCGCCGAAGTAATAAGAAAAGACGAAATAGGCACATTAGCTCAAGCATTCAACCAAATGACAACCCAATTGCGTGAATTGATCAGTGGACTAGAAGAGAGAGTACTTGAGCGCACTAAAGAACTAGAACAACATTCGTCTTACCTAGAAGCTTCAGCCGCTGTAAGCAGGGCGGCTACATCCATCATAAATACCGACCAATTGGCCCAAGAAGTGGTTGAACTCATTCAGGAACGATTTGATTTGTATTACGTAGGGCTTTTCATTGTGGATGAGACCAATGAATGGGCCATCTTACAAGCAGGAACAGGAGAAGCGGGGCGGCAAATGCTGCTAGAAAAACATAGGCTGAAAATAGGCGGCGAATCAATGATTGGGCAATGTGTAGCCCAATCCGAAGCGCACATAGCCTTAGATATTGGAGAAGAAGCAGTCCACTTCGATAACCCCTACCTTCCAGAGACACGTTCCGAAGGAGCATTACCTCTCCGTTCCCGAGGACAAGTACTTGGCGCGCTCACTGTCCAAAGTGTCGAAGAAGCCGCATTCGACAAAGAGGCCATCACCGTACTACAAACCATGGCCGACCAAATTGCGGTAGCCCTAAACAACGCCCAACTCCTCACTGAGGCCAATACAGCCCTAGAAGCAGAACGCCGAGCCTACGGCGAACTCAGCCACCAGGCTTGGACCAATATGCTGCACTCCCGCACCGATTGGGGCTACGACTTTGAAAATATGTCCCTTTTAAAAGCTCAAGGAAACTGGAGCAATGAAATGCGGCAAGCTGAAGAAACGGGCAAAAGCATACTCAGTGACGATGAAACAAGTTTAGCTATCCCCATAGAAATACGTGGGCACGTACTAGGCGTATTAAACTTTGATAAAGATAACCCAGAAGAACATTGGACTCTTGAAGAGCAGGCTTTACTAGAAAGCTTGACTAAAGAACTAGGCCAAGCTCTGGAAAGCGCACGCCTCTATCAAGATACCCAACGCAGTGCCGCTCAAGGGCGTATCGCAAGTGAAATCACGACCCACATGAGAGAAACACTAGACATTGAAACCGTACTCAAAACCGCTGTAAGCGATATCAGTGAAGCTTTAGGATTAGCGGCACTAGACGTACAATTAGGCACAGCCTCAAACGCATCCAATAAAAACACCCTAGAGTAAAACTATGGAAACCATAAACAAAAAGGGCGCAATAAATTCTAATACACAATATACCCAAGGAACAATTGACGCATTCCGGCACAAATTGCTTCAAAACATACTGCGTGTCATTTCTAGCGTAGGACTATTAATTGTTCTAATGGGCACACTTTCTGCTATTATGCAAGAAATGTTTTGGACAATAGCAGTATATTGGGGCAGCTACATTAGCGTTTTAGTAGTCCTCTTCTGGAAAAAAGCTCCCTATGCTTTACAATCTTGGGTAACTATCATTGTTTTTTTCAATTTAGGAATTGTCAACTATATTCCTGACGGTCTAAATGGAGTCTCGTTCATATTTCTTTTGGCGGCAGTTTTCCTGGGCGGAATTCTGCTGGAAAAACAAGGCAGCACAATCACTTTATCAGCCACTATCACTGCCATAATAGCCTTTGGAGTGCTTTACACAACTAACATTCTCCCGCCTCCTACCATACGCTCCACAGAACCCCTGGAATGGATAACATCTGGTGGAGTTTTTCTACTGATTGGCCTTCTTTTCGGTACTTCAACCAACTACCTGCTATCGCGCCTAATAACCGCCCTCAACCAAAGCTACCAGCTAACAAACGAACTAGAAGAACATCAGAAATCGCTAGAAAAAGCCGTAGAAGAACGCACCGCCTCTTTAGAAAAACGCAGCACCCACCTAGAGGCAGCAGCTTACGTGGCCCGTGAGTCAGCCACAATCCAAGAAGTAGGAACCCTCTTAGATAAAATCTCAGACCTCATCTCAGAACATTTTGGGTTCTACCACACCGGTATTTTCTTATTAGATGACACCAAAAAATACGCCATTTTGCGTGCCGTTTCCTCAGAAGGCGGACAACGCATGCTAGACAACAAACACCGCCTCCAGGTAGACGAAAACAGCATAGTTGGCTATGCCGCCCACCAAGGGAAACCTCGCATCAGCCTTGATGTCGGTGAAGACGCCGTTTACTTCAACAATCCCTATTTACCAGACACCCGCTCCGAGATGGCACTTCCCCTCCGCGTACATGGAGAAATCATTGGCATACTAGATGTACAAAGCACCCAACCAAAAGCTTTTACAACTGAAGATGTAGCAACATTACAAACCCTTGCCGACCAAGTTGCACTAGCTATCCGCAATACGCGCCTTTTCCAAGAAAGTCAAGAAAGCCTAAAAGCCTTGCAACGGGCATATGGAGAATCTAGCCGCGAAGCTTGGAAAGAATTCCTAACTAGCCAACCAAACCTAGGGGAGAGGCACGATCCATTGGGCGTTTTGCCACCCCCCAACCAATGGAACGAGGAAATGAAATTGGCAGTCCAACAAGAAAAAACGGTCACAGACAAAAGCCGAACGCTGGCAATTCCTCTCAAAGCACGCGGCCAGGTCATTGGCGTTATCAATGCCCTTAAAGCTCAAGATGCTCCTCCATGGATAGAAGAAGAAATAAACCTCATCGAAACCCTAACCGACCAGTTAAGTATCGCCCTAGAAAGCGCACGCTCTTACCAAGAAACCCAACACCGCGCCATCCGTGAGCGCGTTATCAGCAAAGCCTCATCTCGCATGAGAGAAACCCTAGATATCAATAGCGTACTCCAAACCGCAGCCAAAGAATTACGAGAGGCTTTAGGCATCGCAGCCGCAGAAGTTTGGGTAGAAGTAGAAGAATCGTCTGAAAACAACTAACAAAAGGAGAATATTATGAAAAACTATCGCCAACTTATTGTTCTATCCCTTATTATCGTGATGTTTTCAGGCCTGCTTATAGGTTGCCAGCCGCAAGAAACAACCCTTGAGGTTTATGCTGGTAATGGTATCAAAAAACAAATGGAAGAGATTAAAGCGCTTTATGAAGCGCAAAATCCGCATATTACACTCGTTTACAACTTTGCGTCATCCGATGCCTTACAAGCGGCTATGCGGACACTTGAACAGGGTGATTTAATAATCACCGGAGAAAGTGATATTGAAGCCATGTTTCAAGACAATTTGGTTCTTGAGCGCTATCACGTTGCGTCTAAAATTACAACTCTCGTTGTACGTGAAGGCGATGACACTGTTACAACTTGGGACGATCTTGCCAAAGAGGGTGTGCGTATTACCATGCCTAATCCCGAATTAGGCAGTGGTGGCCGCGCTGCAGAGCAGACAATTAAAAATTCACCATTGAGCGAGCAAATTTCCGCGAATATCGTTTCCTACACATCAAAACCAGCAGATGCTGTTACCCTCTTACTCAACAACGAAGTTGACGTTGCCATCCGGCCATTTTTTATTACAAGCGCAGAAATAAAATTTATTGAAGTGCCTGAAGAAATTGTCGAAAACTTCCTCCTTTGGATTGCGGTAACAACCTTCACTCAAGCCGAAGAAGAAGCGTTGGCGTTTGCCCAGTTTGTTATCAGCGATGAAGGGCAGCAAATCTTCCAAGATGCTGGGTACTCTGTTGCTGAACAATAAATTTTTGGTGGTGGCTCTCAAGTAAGTAACGCGCTTGTCACTGCGAGCGGAATTTACAGAGCGTGACAGTCTCCGGCATCACAAGGGAGATTGCTTACTCAAGAATATGCTTCGCTATCGGCAAAAAACGCCTCGCAATGACAGTACCATCGCTTACTTTACCACTACTAAATTTTTTAGATTTTCCCATTTCCACTTAGAGTGAGGCCCGTATGTCTCTTAAGTTAAAAATAACTCTTCTAGTCATGATGATCGCTAGCGTGCTAATTGCTTCGCTTCTTGTATTTTCATGGAATACCGATCAGATAGCTAACATCAACACCAAACGTGAGTTCGGGCAAATATTGCTCTCTACTAGCAATAACCTAGCCCTAGGAAAACTTGTACTCCAATCCGATAGCGATGAGAAAGCCGCTGTTTCATCTAAGCTTTCTAGTGACATTTTCGTCGTGCAAATTGCTATTAAAACTAACTTAAAATACGAAACTCACCCAGAACAACAAGCAAATTTGCGTAATATTCAAATTCAATTGCCAACAATCAGTTTGTTGCTAGAAAGCATCCAGACCCGTTTGGAAAATAACGAAGAACTCACTGGAGACGACATTCTTAGCTTAAATCAGCTAGACAGTATGGCTAGCGACATCCAACAAACAGTAAGTAACTATAATGACTATCTAGACACAGAAGAAGCTCGCATCACAAAAACGACTACACTCTATATGAATATTCTCATTGGCTTAATGCTTGCGCTAGTTTTAGGCGTTACATTATTTGCCTCGTTCAACATTCTCCGCCCTATTCGCAATCTCACAGATTTCGCAGAGACTCTTACTCAGGGAGTTTATGACCAAAATATAAATATCCGCAGCCACGATGAATTTGGTCAACTTGGCCACACGTTCAACACCCTGTCTACGCGCTTAAATGACCTAATCACCAACCTTGAAAACCGTATCTCTGAACGCACTTCCGAGCTGAAGCAACGTTCCGCTTACCTAGAAGGCTCCGCCGAAATCAGCCGGGCAGCAAGTTCTATCTTAGATACAAACACATTAATCAAACAAGTGGTGCAACTTATCAAAGAGCGTTTCAATTTCTATTACGTGGGCCTTTTCCTTGTGGATGCAAGAAATGAATGGGCGGTGCTTCAAGCTGGCACAGGTGAGGCAGGGCAAAAAATGCTCGCCCGTAACCACCGTCTCAAAATTGGAGAAGGCATGATCGGCTGGAGCATTGCCAACGCTGAAGCCCGCATCGCGCTGGATGTCGGCAAGGACGCCGTGCGCTTCGAAAACCCCGACCTTCCCGAAACCCGTTCTGAGGGCGCGTTGCCCCTCCGCTCGCGCGGGCATGTGCTAGGAGCCTTAACAATCCAAAGCACCGAAGAAGCTGCATTCAACCAAGACATCCTTACCACCCTGCAAACCATGACCGACCAAGTGGCTATAGCACTCGATAACGCCGAATTACTCGCCAAAAGCGAAGCCGCTCTAGAAGCCGAGCGCAAAGCTTACGGTGAATTAAGCAAAGAAGACTGGAAAGAACTGGCTCGCGGACAAACCATTCCTCGCTATCGTTCAGACGCTCCAGATACTGTCTACCCTATCACAGAAAAGGAACGTCCCGAAGCAGCTCAAACCGCCCCAGACATTCAAGACAATGGCCTTACCATCACTATTCCCATCAAAAGCCATGATTATACTCTAGGCGGCATCAAGCTCAGCAGACTAAAAGATAGTCCCGACTGGACTGAAGAACAACTTGAAATAGCTCAACTACTGAGTGAACAAATGAGCGTAGCCCTAGAAAGCGCGCGTCTCTATAGCGACACTCAACGCCGTGCCGCCCACGAACAATTGATCAGTGAAACCACAGCACGTATTCGTGAGACACTGGATATGGACACCATTATGAAAACAGCCGCCGAGGAAATTCGCCAATCTCTTGATTTGCCCGAAGTCGTTGTCCAATTAATCCCTCCTCAAAAGGTGTTGTCAAGCGAGGAAAAAACCGCATGATATTTCCTAATATAGACCAAACTATTCAACTTCTCGCTTGGTTCCTCGCTTTTGGGGAATTAATCTTCGGGATATATTTCTTAATCACTAATCCCCGGCACCGCATCAACCGCTTTACGGGGGTCACTTTATTTATTTTGGCAATCAATAGTTTTATCAATGGCTTTTTGCCATTAGCCCCAAATGCTAATACCGCCCTCATCTTAACTATCGGCTCAGCTATTACAAACCCTATACTTAGCCCGGTTCTCATGCACTCATTCATCGCCCTCATTAAACCGACCTGGCTAAAAATAAAGGGTGGTTGGCTAAATAAGTTGCTTTTCGTACTTGCCGGATTACCAATCTTATTCACTATCTCAGATATATTATTGGGGACAAATTTATGGTACACCGGCTTGCCAGAAACATACATTAATGGGTGGATAGCTTTTGATAACTACGCGCAAGGAAGTCTTAGTATAATTATCCGATGGGTAAATTTCTACGCGATTACATTCATCTCCCTTTTTGCAGCCCTCTATATTGCCCTACGGAGTGAAAATATTCGCACAAAACGTTTAGGATGGCTTTATTTTGGAATACAACTCACTTTCACAACCACTTCAGCAATATTACACTCTATTGAACCACTCAAAACAACGTCCACTATAATTACCAACCTTATTATGACTATAGGTCTAATTTGGATTACTATTCAGAAACTGCGCATCGAAAAAGTTCCCACTTCCGGTAGAATCCGCATCCGTGCAATTAGCTTGGTTTTAGGAACATCATTCTCCGTTTTTGCCGTTGTCACAGCAACCATGACTAACCAAACTACCATGGCCTTATCTACCATAACAGCCAATCAACTTAGAAAAAGTAGTCAAGCTTTATCGCTCAACACTTTTTCTTGGCTAGAAAATTCGCGCAAAGCCCTAGAAAAAATAGTTACTAATCCGGCCATAATCAGCATGGACCCCGAACAACAAAAAGTCATCCTGGAAACAGCAGTTAGCGTTCACCCTGATTGGTATTTAGTAAGTACAACTGACACTCAAGGTATCAATGTAGCTCGCAGTGACAATGCAGAACCTAAAGATTACAGCGACAGGGACTGGGTGAATGACGCATTGGCAGGTAATTATATAACTTACCAAACGCTCGTTGAACGCACAAACGAAGAACCGGCTATAGTTTTCTCCATGCCTATCAAAAATGAGGCTGGTGAAATTATAGGCGTAGGCATGTTTGCCAGTGATCTAAAAGAACTGACAAAACAAGTAAATTCCACCGTAATTGGAGAAACAGGATATGCCTTTGTGGTAAACGCTAATAACCAAGTAATTGCTCACCCCAATAATAGTTTTGTGTCTGAATTACACGATCTAAGCCAGTACCCACCAGTGATAGCCCTTCGAGAATTGAAGCGCGGCGATAGCAAGCAAGTAAATTTTGTTGACGATGAAGGCGTTAAATGGCATGCTTATATAAACGTATTACCAAATTCATGGGGAATTATTGTTCAAGAAACTGAAGAAGAAACACTTACTGCTAACCATAAAATAGCTGGCATAGGCGCCATGTCTTTATCACTAGGTTTTTTGTTAGTGGGCTTGGTTATTAGCATTGTTATTACTCAAACCCTATACCCCATTTTACGCTTAACCGTTACAGCTACAGCCATTGCAAAAGGCAACCTAGAACAAAACGCAGAAATACTTAGCACCGATGAAGTCGGGCAACTTGCCAGAACTTTTAATACCATGACAGAGCGATTACGTGAAACTATTGGCTCTTTGGAAACGCAAGTAGCCGAACGTACAGCAGAACTAGAACAACGTTCCGAACAATTACACGCAGCCACTGAAGTAAGCAGTGCCGCTTCCGCCATTTTGGATACCGAGCAATTGATCCAAAATGTGACAGAACTCATCCGTGAACGCTTTAATTTATCTTACGTAGGTCTTTTCCTCGTTGATGAAACTTTCGATTGGGCCATACTCAGAGCAGGAACCGGCGAAGTAGGAAAAGCCATGCTCGCTAGAGGCCATAAAATTAGAGTAGGAGAAGGCATGGTTGGCTGGAGTGTGTCCAACGCCCAAGCTCGGGTAGCCCAAATAGCCGCCGAAGACGCTTTCCGTCTAACCGCTGAAGAGTTACCTGAAACTCGTTCCGAAGCCGCCATCCCTATCCAAGCACGAGGAAAAACCTTAGGCGCATTAACAGTTCAATCTGCTCAGCCAGAGGCCTTTGACGAAATCTCCATCTCCACATTACAAACAATGGCCAATCAAATTGGCGTTGCCATTTCTAATGCGCGCTTATACACAGAGAGTCAAGAGGCTCTTGCAACTGCTCACCGCGCGTATGGTGAAGTAAGCCGCCAGGCCTGGCAAGAACTCGTTCAAAGGGATCTATCCGCCCATGGCTACCGCAGTACAGCCAAAGGCAGCACTCCCGAAAAAGACACCCTCCCTCCCGAAACGCTCCAAACCCTCCAAAAGGGAAAAAGCGTCACTATGGAATCAGAAAATCGCTACACCTTGCTTCTACCTATTCTAGTGCGCGATACTGTCATTGGCGTCATCAACACGCATAAACCAATTCATGAAGATGCTTGGACAGCGGAAGAAATTAACCTCCTAGAAACATTAGCCGAGCAATTAGGCGTAGCTCTGGAAGGCGCGCGTTTGTACCAAGAGACCCAGCGTCGTGCCATCCATGAGCAACTGACAGGAGAAATAGCCACCCGTTTGCGCGAAACACTAGATATTGAAACCGTACTCGCAACCGCGGCTAAAGAATTGCGTGATGCTTTGGGTGTTGCCACCGCAGAAGTTTGGATAGAATCAGAGAATGAGTAACTCAAAAACTGCATCACTAGGAGATAAAAAATGAAACACCATAAACTATCATTTGTATTCGCTGGATTGTTGTTTGTCTTACTGCTTGCGTCTTGTACTACAAACCAACCGGCCCAAACACCTACCCCTGAGATTAAAATACTCAAAATTGGCGTGTTAGGCCCTTTTACAGGCCCTTCTGCCGCTACTGGCACGCAAATTAAAAACGCGGTAACAATGGCTTTTGATGATATAGATTACACTATAGGCGATTACCAAATTGAACTGGTCTGGATAGATTCCAAATCTGATCCAGAGATAGCTACACAAGCCTATGAAGAAGCCATTAAAAATCAAGGTGTCCAAGTTGGCATCATGAACTGGCACAGCTCTGTAGCTGTAGCTGCCATGGAAGTGACCGCGAGAAATAAAATCCCCCACTTTTTCGCCATGGGAGCAAGCAGCGCGGTCAACCAGAAATTCCACGCCAGCCCAGAATTTTACGGGTATTGGAACTTCAAAGGCTGGCCTGGTGTTGAACAAATTACCTCTACCTACGTCCAAGTAGCTGAAGATGCTATTACCGCTGGGGTTTTACAGGTTGATGAGAAATTGGCTGCCATCTACGGAGAAGACACAGACTGGGGACGTGGCTTTGGAAACGCAATCAAACCTCACCTAGAAGCCAGTGGGTGGAGCATTGTCTCTGAACAATACCTTTCTTTGGATGCCACCGATTTCTCAGCCGTTGTTAAAGATTTCGAAGAAAAAGGAGTCGTTCTAGTAGCGGGTACCGCAACATCAGATACTTTTATGGCCGAATTTCTTAAAGAGCTTGACCAATCTGATTTAAATATTATAACAATTGCAGATGGTTTGGGTTGGCTTAGCGAATGGTATAGCTCGGCTGGCAGCTCATCCAACTACGTTCTAGACCAAGGGCCTCCAGGCTGGAAAACTAACGCGGCGCAAGCTTTTGCAGAAGATTACGAAACCCGATGGGGAATCGCTCCCAGCCCAACAAGTGCCGGGCTAACGTATGATTATGCTAATTTTTTCATTCAGATAGCTAAGGCAACTTACGATCAATATGGCGAATTGAACAGTGAAACCCTATATGAATTTGGCAAAGAAAAAGTGCAAAGCGGACAATTCAGTTATGCCGATGGTGTCTTGATGCCAGAATACAAATACACGCCAGAAACCGTCCCCGATCCCATAGTTGGCATAGAATACTACGTTTTTCCTGTACTTCAGTATATTAATGGAGAAGGCGTAGTAATCTGGCCCGAAGAATGGAAAGAAGCTGACTTCCAGGTGAAACCCTAAGCAAGGAGCAGTTATGAGCACACAATCACAGACTAAAACACCTGTGAGAAGTATCCCTCTCCTCCATTTGTTACAAACCAGGTTAATCTTGTTCTTCCTGGCTATTTCTATTATCCCTCTAGTGTTTGTGAGCTGGTGGACATTTACCCGTTCGCAAAACGCTCTGAGCGCACAAATAAATGATCGCCTTGTCGCCGTGCGAAACTTAAAAGCTGAACGTTTGGAGGCTTTTCTCACCTCACTTGAAACAAGCTTAAATGTTGATGCTAACTCCCCTGTGATTGTCGATGCTCTTCAGCATTTTTCTTCCGCAGAAGATTTTTATTCCATACGTCTAGCCTATTTGTGGGATTCCACTTTATTAGACGCTGGTCAAGGCACCATTTACGATAGATACCATGCTCAGTACCACAACATATTTGGAAGCATGTTAAACACCAAGGGCTATGCTGACATGTACCTGGTAGCTCCCGATGGCACCATAGTCTACAACTTTGATAAAGGCGATGATTTTGCTACTAACCTCTTAAGCGGGCCTTATAAAGATACTCATCTAGCCGCTTTATTCCGCGAATTACGCACAAGCACTGATGCTGAAGAAGTAAAAATAACTGATTTTGTCCCTTACGGCCCTTCTCACGGCATACCAGCCAGTTTTATAGGCTCTCCAATAATAGCCAATGGAGAAAACATAGGCGTACTTATCTATCAACTTAACTTGGCATATCTTAATGACATCTTACAAAAAGAGGCTGAAGTTATAGGAATGACAGGCGAAGTCTATCTAGTTGGAACAGATAAATTAATGCGCTCCGATTTGCGTTTTAGTGAAGAAAGTACTATTCTAAAACAAGAGATTGATAATCAAGCAGTAAGATCCGCGTTAGATGGCAAAACTAGTACCGGACAAATTACAAATTACAATGGCGAGCTTGTGCTTGTTGCCTACCAACCCCTAAAATTTGGAACGCAAACCTGGGCTTTAGTAACGCAGGTAGACGCAGCAGAAGCCGCAACCCCCGCCAATCTTCTTAGTAGTTCAATCTTGTTTTTTAGTGGAGTGGTTGCCCTGCTAGTGACAATAATAGGAATTATTATCACCAGGCGCATTATCAAACCTATTTCCGAGTTAACAATGGCAGCGGCAGCCATAGCAGAAGGCGACATAAACCGCCCTGTACCAGTTACTACACGTGACGAAATTGGTCTCTTAGCTCAAGCTTTTGGCACAATGACAGAACGTCTGCGAGACTTATTAAGTGGCCTAGAGCAGCAAATTGCTGACCGCACCCGTGCCCTAGAACAACGTTCCGCTTACCTAGAAAGTTCCGCCGAAATCAGCCGAGCGGTAACCTCTATCTTGGATACAGACATCCTAATCCGACAAGTTGTGCGGCTCATCAAAGATCGTTTCAATCTCTACTACGTGGGACTTTTCCTTGTGGATGAAAGAAACGAATGGGCAATACTTCAAGCTGGCACCGGCGAAGCTGGACAAAAAATGCTCGCCAGCAATCACCGTCTTAAAATCGGAGAAGGCATGATAGGCTGGAGCATCGCCAACGCCGAGGCTCGCATCGCACTGGATGTAGGCGAGGACGCCGTACGTTTCGAAAACCCCTACCTGCCCGAAACACGCTCTGAAGGCGCATTGCCACTTCGTTCGCGTGGGCGCGTGCTAGGAGCGTTAACAGTCCAAAGCGCCGAAGAATCCGCTTTCGATCAAGACATTCTCACCACTCTACAGACCATGGCCGACCAAGTGGCTGTAGCCCTAGATAACGCCGAGTTGTTCGCCAAAAGTGAAGCAGCCCTAGAAGCTGAACGCAAAGCCTACGGCGCATTAAGCCAAGAAGCCTGGAAAGAAATAGTTCGCGGTCAGACCATTTCTGGTTACATCTCTAACGCCCCGGGAATGGCATACCCTATCCAAGACCAACAAACCCTCCCCTCGCTGCACACCATAGATCAAACAATCCAAGATGAAGGTCTCTCCGCCGTTATCCCCATCAAAAGTCACGGACGCATTTTAGGCGGCATCAAACTTGGCAAACTTGAAGGCAGCAAAGAATGGACACAAGACCAACTTGCCCTAATCCAAACCGTGAGCGAACAAATGAGCGTGGCGCTGGAAAGTGCGCGTCTCTACCAAGAAACTCAGCGCCGTGCCACTCGTGAGCGTGTAATTGCGCAAGTATCAACTCATATTCGCGAAACCCTGGATATACAAACGATCCTTGAAACAACTGTAGATGAATTATACGAACGCTTAGGATTAGAAACGGCAGCCATCCACTTGGCTACCGAGATTGTGCAAAGCGAGGAGGAATAAGTTATGCCCATACTTTTTTGGGTAGAAATTGCAGCCTATTCAGCAGCTACCCTTAGCGCATTCACATTGGGTTTAATGGTATTAGCGACCGCGCCCAGACAACTGCTCAACCGCTTCTTTGCTTTTATCGCCATCTTAGAAGCTATTTGGGCTGTTTCTGCCGTACTATTAAGAATTGATCTACTGCTAGAGATAGGCAACGCTACCTTTTGGTTAGAATTTGCCGCCATTGCCTTGAATGTCATAGGTTATATTTTGCCCGCGTTTGCCATTCGCTACGTTGGACGCCGGTCAAAACGTGTTGATATATTTGTACTGCTAGGCTTTGTTGCCGCAGCAATTGTTATGGTGCCTACCTTCCGCGGCCAAATTTTGTTTAATCCAAATTTGGCCGCAAACGGCATCGCTATATACGATGTCACTCAATGGGGATATATAGCCCCCTTGATACCTATACCATATTTTATTTTATCGTTTGTGATTCTTTGGCGTGATCGCCACGAGGCAAAGTCTACATACTTAGCATTAAGCACATTAGTCTTATTAATTGGGTTCGTATTGGGTGGAATATTACGTTCTGTTTTTCCATTACCAATTTTATCAATTACAGTCGCGCTCAGCGTAGGGGTTATGGGTTATGGCATTATTAAAAACCAGCTTTTCAATCCTTTAAAAGAATTAACCGAGCAATTAGAACAAAAAGTAGCAAAACGCACGCAAGAACTAGAAATCAGCCGCGATGCGCTCGCCGCTCAAACCCGTAAAATGGAACGCCGCAACAAGTACCTAGAAACAACTGCCACTGTAATACAAGAAGTCTCTTCTGTATTGCAGCCAGACGAATTACTCTCCGAAATAACGAACTTAATCACTGAACGGCTTAAACTTTTCCGCGTCGGCCTCTTTCTAATAGATCCAAGTAAAGAATGGGCTGTCCTTCGTGCCGCCGCTGGCCACGGAGCATTAAAAGAATTGGTTAAAGATGAGTTTCGTCTGCGCATTGACGAAAACGGAATCGTTGCCCATGTTATCAAAACAGGTCTCCCATACCTTACAGCAGACACAACCCAAGAACCTATCTATCTTCAAGTAGATAAAATTGCCGATACACGCTCCGAGTTAACCGTACCCTTGCGAGCACGCGGCAAAATTATGGGTGCCTTATCTATCCAAAGCCCAGAACTAGACACGTTCAACGAAGAAGACATTACTATTATGCAAACACTAGCAGACCAAGTGGCATTAGCAATCAGCAATGCCCAACTCTTCCAACAAACTCAAGAAAGTCTAGAAATTGAGCGGCGGGCCTATGGTGAATTAAGCCGAGAAGCCTGGCAAAAATTGCTCCGCGGACAAGACAGCATAGCAGTCCTTCGGGATGAAAGCGGCGTCACACAAATAAGCGAATGGATTGACCCTGAAGTGAAACAAGTACTCGAAACAGGGGAAATTATCAGGAGCGAAGGAAACGCCACAAAACTGGGAGTGCCCATCCGCGTGCGTGGACAAGTCATTGGCGCTATTGACGTTCATAAACACGAAGGCGCTGGTGAATGGAACAAAGAGCAAATAACTTTAGTAGAGACGCTGGCAAGCCAAGTTGGTGAGGCCCTTGAAGCCGCGCGTCTTTACCAAGAAACCCAGCGCCGTGCCGCCCGTGAACGAACAGCTAGCGATATTACCGCCAAAATGCGCCGTGCCGCTGGCGTAGAAAGAATTGTCCAAACCGCGCTAGATGAACTTTACGAAACATTAGGTACATCACGCGCCTTTATTCAACTAGGAACAACGCCAAATCAAAATGAAAACCCAGAAGAAGATAAATAAGGCAATTAAAGCAGCAAGAGGCCACAATGACGGATAAACAAACCAAGATCAACCAGCAAGAACAAATAAAAAGAGAGCTACGCGAAAGCGAAGCACGCTTCCGCGCAATTGTAGAAAATTCTCAATCTGGCATTTTGATAGTGAACAATAACTTTGAATTCACCTATGTTAACGATATGCTCTGCCAAATTTTAGATAGCAGCCAA